>JBDUCM010000218.1:0-7475 GCA_040003455.1 bacterium | reverse complement strand
GGCAGGGGAGAACACGGGTGGATCGAATCGGTCGCTCTCGCGGAGTCCAACCGGCAGTTGTTCGCCGGCGAGTGTTCCCAGCGCACCGTATTCCTTCCACGCCGAGCCGCTGAGGTAGCCGCGTACGACGCACTCCACGGGAAAGACGTCGGTGCGACGACAGAGCATCGCACGCCCAGCGAGTGCGGCGCGATGATCGGCCAGCGACGGAACCGCGGCGATGATCGCCTCCGCGTCTGCGGCCAGCATGTGATGCGGCACGAGCTGCTCGAACTGGCGCAACCACCATGCAGTCATCTGCGTGAGCACGGCGCCCTTGTACGGCACACTCTGCCGCATGACCACGTCAAAGGCGCTTACCCGATCACTCGCAACGAGCAGGAGCCGCTCGGCATCCACTTCGTAGACTTCGCGCACCTTGCCGCTGCGAAGTAACGAAAGCGGAAGTTGGCCGGCCGCCGCTGTCGTCATACGCGCACCTCTTCGAGCAACGGCGCTTCGTCCAGTTCATGTCCGAGCAACGGCGCAATCACCTCTTGGAGAAATTCATCCACTTGCTCCGGCGCGCGACCAACGAATCGTTTGGGATCCATGGCGCGTTCGAGCTCGTCGCGCGTGATCTCGAAGGTTTGGTCCGCGGCAATGCGGTCCAGCAGGTCGTTGTGCGAAGCGCCGTCCTTGAGCGCGCGGGCCGCGTCGATGCTGTAGCCGCGAATCTTCTCGTGTGCTTCCTGGCGGCCGCCACCGGCGCGCACGGCACGGACGATCAGCTCTTCCGTGGCCATGAACGGCAGTTCGTCCATCAACCGGCGGCGAATGCGCGCCGGATGAACCTCGAGGCCGGCGGACACATTCTCCATGAGACCGAGAATGGCGTCCGTCGCGAGGAAGGACTCGGGAATGACCAGGCGACGATTGGCACTGTCGTCGAGCGTCCGCTCGAAGAACTGCACACCGTGCGTCTGATTCGCGTTCGGTTCGAGGGAGCCGACAAATCGAGCCAACGAGGCGATGCGCTCCGAGCGCATCGGATTCCGCTTGTACGCCATCGCCGACGATCCGATCTGGTCGCGCTCGAACGGCTCCTCTATCTCGCCGAAGGCCTGGAGCATGCGGATGTCCGCGCTGAACTTTGCCGCGCTCGCTGCCACGCCACTCACGGCACCGAGCACCTGCGCGTCGAGCTTCCGCGAGTAGGTCTGCCCGCTCACTGGAATGGAATGCGAAAATCCAATGGCTGCCGTGACAAGGCGGTCGAGTTCGCGCACTTTCACGTGATCGCCATGGAAGATCTCGAGGAAACTCGCCTGCGTTCCCGTGGTGCCCTTCACACCGCGGCACGGAAGGGTGGCAATGCGGTGATCGAGATCCGCGAGGTCGAGCACGAGATCCTGCATCCACAACGTGGCGCGCTTGCCAACGGTGGTTGGCTGCGCGGGCTGGAGATGCGTGTAACCGAGGGTGGGTTCGGCACGCCATTCCTTCGCGAACAGGGCAAGCGCTCGCAACACGCGCTGCACCTTGCCGCGGAGCAACAGCAGTCCGCGCCGCATGAGGATCAGGTCGGCGTTGTCCGTGACGAAGGCGCTGGTGGCGCCAAGATGGATGAACGGATGCGCCGCTGGCGCCACGTCGCCAAAGGCATGCACGTGTGCCATGACATCGTGACGAAACCGTTTCTCGTAACTCGCCACCGCCGCGAAGTCGATGTTGTCCAGATTGGCCCGCATCTGGGCCAGCGCTTCGTCCGGAATGGCGACGCCAAGTTGCTGTTCAGCTTCCGCCAGGGCGAGCCAGAGGCGGCGCCACAGCCCGTGTCGCTCTTGCTGCGACCAGAGCTCGAGCATGGCACGAGAGGCATAGCGCTCAGAGAGCGGAGACGAATAGCGGTCGTGCGCCGTCATCGAATTACGAAATCAGTGAAGAATCCCTGACCATCCCGCTCGCAGAACAAGCGGACGAGTCCCCGTCCCGCATAGTAATCGAGCGCGCGCGATGCGTCCTCTGCCGAGCCGATTTGCGTCTGGTTGATGGCCCAGATCACGTCGCCCGGCTGGACATTCAATTCCTGGGCGATACGATCACTGGCCCTGTAGACGAGAGCGCCATGCGTAGTCCGAATGCCGCGCTCCGCCCGGATGGCCGGCGTGACCGTCACCAGCTCCAGCTCCTTCAGGACCTGCACCTTTGGCGCGTTCACCTCAGGCAGGTCGGCAATGGCGACGGTCACCGGCACGTCGGACATGGCCCGGTGCAGCACGAGGGGCACCTGATCGCCCACCCGGAGGTCGAGCAGAGCCGCATCCCAATCGAAGCGATTGCGGATGGCCCGCGTTCGCGAACGCACGATCACGTCCCCAACGCGAATGCCGGCCTTCTCGGCAGGCGAGCCAGGGGTGACGGTGGCCACGCGTGCGCCCCGAGCGATCAGGTCGCGCGGGTTGTCGGTCTTCGGTTGCTCCAGGCGCACCCCAATCCACGGCCGGCGCACGCGTCCATGCGTGACGATGTCATCCGCCACGCGGCGGGCGCGGTTGATCGGAATGGCAAAGCCGAGTCCGATGGAGCCACCACTGTTTGAATAGATGGAGGAGTTGACCCCGACCACCTCGCCATCCGCATTCACCAGCGGGCCGCCCGAATTGCCGGGATTGATGGAGGCGTCGGTCTGGATCATGTCGAAGTACGCTGACGCGCCTTCGCTCCGCGCGACGAGATTCCGGCCGACGCCGCTGATGACCCCAGCGGTGACACTGGGCTCCGAATTCCCCAGCATGAAGCCGTACGGGTTGCCGATGGCGATGGCCCACTCACCCACCAGAAGGTTGTCGGAATCGCCGATTGGTGCCACCGGAAGGTTCTTGGCGGACACCTGTATCACCGCCAGGTCATTCGTTTCGTCAATGCCGATCTGCTTGGCCGGGTAGGTGGTACCGTCGCGCAGCATCACGGAGATGGAGGTGGCGCCGGCCACCACATGCGCGTTGGTGACGATGAGCCCATCGGAGCGGATGATGAAACCAGTTCCCAATCCGGACGATGTCTGCGTTCCGGAACGGCCGCCACCGAAGAACGACTCGAACGGATCGGCCTGCACTCGCTGCACGACTTCCGTCTGCACCGTGACCACGGACGGCGACACCTTTGATACGGCCTCTGTGAGCGCATTGCGCCGCGACACGGAAACGGGGACTGGCTTGTTGGCATCGGGCACTCGTGCGGCTTGCGCCTTCGAGTCCTGGGGCGCGCTGCTGCACGCGAGTGCGCCGGTAATGCAGAGAAGGAGTGCGCTGGTGCGCATCAGCTTGTGGGCCATGAGCGGCGAAGACGGGCGACGTCGCCGAGGTAGTGGTCGACGCCGCGGTCGGTGAGTGGATGAACGAGCAATGCTCGGCAGAGATCGAAGGGCAGTGCAACAACGTCAGCGCCGGCCGCGGCACATGCGCCAAACTGGCTTGGCGATGCTGGGTTGACGGCGACCACGTCGCATTCCGCGCCGGACGTGGCAAATGCGGCGCGAATATCACGAACCACGGCGACGCCGTCGTGGCCCGCGGCATCGAGCTCGTCTACGCCGATGACGATGCTGGACGCGCCGGCACGAACGGCGAGTAGCGCTTGCGCCGTATTGAAGATGTACGTACTGGCCACGCGAATGCCTTCGGCGCTGAGACGTCGCATGGCGCCGAGCGTGTCTTCAACGAGTGGCAGTTGGACGACAATCTGGTCGGAGAGTTTGGCCAGCTCGCGGCCATCCCGGTACGCACCGGTGGCGTCGATGGAGTGGATGCTGGCAAAGATGGGCCCATGCACCAGGCGGCACAGCTCGAGGAGATGTGCCCGGGCGTCGTCTTCATCCTCTTCCACGAGGAGACGTGGCGTCGTGAGGACGCCATCCAGCATGCCATGCGCGGCGCCCCATGCCACATCGTCGGCATTCGCGGTGGCGAGAAAGATCTTCATGCGTGACCAGTCAAATAGAACTCGGCGGGATATTGCACCCGGTCGAGAAAGAGAGCGTGCGCCGGAGCTGGCGTGGAGACGTCATCGTTGGTGGTTGCGAGCAGGAGCGTGGAGATGTCCGTGACGGGCCGCTTGCCGGACGCCACGTCAACCATGGTACCCACGAGAAAGCGGACCATGTGGTGCAGGAAGCGGTTTCCCTCGATTTCGAAGACGAGCCCTCCAGCGCGTTCTCGCCAGGCCGCGTGCAGAATCCGGCAGCGATGTTCGTCGGCCGGTGGTGCGGTACCACGCACGGCGAATGCCCGGAAGCAATGCTCGCCGCGAATGCATGTGGCCGAGGCATCGAGCAGAGCCGGATCGAGCGCGCGCGGGAGCGCCCACTCCGTATGACGCCGAAACGGAGACGCCGCGTCGTCGTCGGTGCCGATGTAATAGCTGTAACGCCGCGCAACGGCGCTGTATCTCGCGTGAAAGTCATCTCGCATATCGTGCGCCGACGCCACCCAGACGTCACGGGGCAGGACGGCATTGAGGGCTCGCCGAAGCGCCGTGGACGTCCAGCGCTCCGGTACCCGCACCCCGACCGCCTGGCCGCGTGCATGAACTCCCGCATCGGTTCTTCCCGACCCGAGTGCCGTCACCGGCGCCGCGCAAAGCCGCGCTAGTGCATCCTCGAGGTCACCTTGAACGGTGCGCCTATCGGGCTGCCGCTGCCATCCGCTGAAACCCGCGCCGTCATAGTGCAACACGAGCTGGAGCGTGCGAGTCGGCATCGCATGAAAAACTACCCGGGCAGCGATGCGTGTCAAGCAATTGCGCCGTTATTCGCACGTGGTTGTCACGTTGCGTATCTTCCGCGCGAGCCGGCGTTACGTTCGATTGACATCGCCGTCACGCCCCGGACAACTTTCTGTTCCGCCGCGTCCTGCGGACGGTCGTACTTCCACCCGCCGGATGCCCCCTCGCACGCTCGCCACACTCGCGCACGCCTTGAGCGTAGCGCCTGATCTGGATGAAGCGCTCCTCGCGCTCTACGACGCTGTCGTCGACGTGGATCGCTTTGCCCAGATCGCGCTCGTGCGATACGATGCGAAGCGCGGCATGCTCGTGGACCGGCTGGTTCCCGAGGGCGACCGGGTCACACGCCAGCGCCTCGAAACCACGTTCGATCACCTGCCCACGCGCGAACGGATTGCCGTGGCCGCCGCGGGAAGCTTCGTCGACTTTGCCGACCACTCCGACGAGTACGCTCCGTTGTTCGCAATGGAGCGGCTGCCGGATGTCGGCTGGCTGTCGTTGCGCGGCATCCGGTTCGACGGGCAACTCTGTGCCATCATCGTCCTCTACGAGGCACGAAAGTTCTTCGGCACTCGCTCCTCCGAGCGCATTCTCCCGGCCGTCGCGCTGTTCGACCTCGCCTTTGTCCGCTTCGCCGAGCGTGAGGCCCGGGAAGAGGCCGTCCACACGCTTGAAGACGTGACGCAGCGCGTACACGAAGAATACGAGAAGAAGTTGGCGCTCCTGGAGCTCCAGCTTTTCCGCGTGGCAGACGCGCAGCCGGGCGCGGACCCCGAACGTCTGGTGGCGCTGGAACGGGAGTTGGCCAAGACGCTCGAAGACGCGCGTCGCGCCACCAAGCGTGCCGACGCCGTGGAAGCCACGGTCAGCACGGCGGTGGAGCACCTGGAGAAAGCGCACATCGAATTGCATCGGCGCAGCGAGGCGCTTCGACAGAAGAGCAAGACCCTCTACCTCATCGATTGCGTACTCACGCTCGACGCGGCGACGCACGATCCGAGCGAGATGGTGAATGCGCTGCTGACGCTGGTGGGCGACGACATGGGCGCGCAGCGCTGCTCGCTGCTCCTGTACATTCCGGGTGAGCACCAGCTCTATCTTGCCGCCTCGCGCGGGCTCGCGGCCAATGTGCCGGCCGGTTACCGCGTCCAGTTCGGGTCTGGAGTGGCGGGGAAGGTAGCGGCCACGCGCGAGCCGATCCTCGTCTCCGACGTGACGGAGGCAAACAGCCATCCTCTGCTACACGACGAGTTCTTTACCACGGGGTCGTTCATCAGCTTTCCGCTCGTCTATCACGGCGCACTGGTTGGCGTCGTGAACCTCACCAACCGCACCATGCACGGCATCTTCGTCGAGGAAGACATCGAGCGGGTACGATTGCTCGGACTGGTGATGGCACTCGTTGCAACCCAGGCCAGGTTGGCCGACCGTCTGCTCGAGTCACTCAGTGTCAGCTAGCAGCGTTCCACCAATCCAGCATGCCATCAGGCTGCTGGCAATGGGCGGCTCGCTGAGCGAGCCGGAGTCGCGCGCGGCGTTCGGTTCGGTGATGCAGGGTGAAGCAACACCTGCGCAGGTTGCCGCATTGCTCATTGGGCTGCGCGTGAAGGGCGAGACGCCGGATGAAGTGGCTGGTGCCGCAGACGCAATGCGAGGGGCAATGGTGCACCTCCCCGCGATCGACGCGCCGGACCTCGTGGACACCTGCGGAACAGGCGGCGGCTCCGTTGCGACGTTCAATATTTCGACGGCCGCGGCACTCCTTGCCGCAGGGCTTGGTGTCCGCATTGCCAAGCATGGCAACCGGTCCTTCACCACACAGTGCGGCAGCGCGGACGTACTCGAAGCGCTCGGCGTTCCCATCGACGTCAGCATCGATGTGATGGAGCGCGCCCTCTCAGAGGCCGGCATTGTGTTCATGTTTGCGCCGTTGATGCATCCGGCCATGCGTCACGTGGGTTCCGTCCGTCGCGAACTCGCGATTCCCACCGTCATGAACATTGTGGGCCCGCTCGCCAATCCCGCGAGCGCGGGGCGGCAGGTGGTTGGTGTGGGCGATGCCAAGCGGGTGCCGCTCATTGCCGGGGCGCTGCGGGCACTTGGCACGGTGCACGCCCTGATCGTCCATGGAGAGCCAGGGATGGACGAGATCTCGCCGCTGGGCGCCACGCACGTGATTGAAATTCAGGATGGCGCCACACGTGAGTGGTCCATTGAGCCGGCTCGCTATGGATTCCCGGCGGGGAGCGCCGAGGAACTCAGGGGCGGAACTCCCGCCGAAAACGCCGACGCCGTGCTGGCCACTCTGAGCGGGTCGGCGGCGCCGACGGCGAGTGCTGCCGTGGTGTTGAATGCCGCTGCGGCGCTCTATGTCGCCCCGAACGGGCCGCGCGATTTCGGCGACGCGATCAACGCAGCGCGGGCCGGCTTGGCCGACGGGGCGGGACTACGCGCGCTCGATCGACTGCGCATAGCCCATAACCGCGCCGGAAGCTGAGGGGTAGGTGTAGCCCGGTTCGAAATTGACCGACGAGCTATACCACTAATACCGGCGCATGACCCCGACGACGATTCCCTGAATGGTGATGTCGTTCTCATGCACGTAGAGCGGTGCCATGGTCTCGTTGGCCGGCTGGAGCCGAATGCGACCGTCCTTCTCGCGATAGAACTTCTTGACCGTGGCCGAGTTGCCGTGAAGCATGGCGATGACC
>JBDUCM010000071.1:0-24752 GCA_040003455.1 bacterium | reverse complement strand
GAGCAACACCTTTACCGGTCGAGGATCGTAGAGTCCACGAAGCCGCGTTGGAAGATTCGCCGCCGTGACGGCCACGGTATTGATTCGATATGATGAGCCGGGCATGACTTCGAGCACGATCGAGTTCACATTCGCGTTCAGACGTGGTGGCGGCACTGTCTGATCAAGTAGCTGAACGTCGATGGCAGTCCGAGAGAAGCCGGCCCGCGGGCTCTGATCATCGAGAAGCATGGAGCGGGTGCCCGGAAGCCGCTGAGCAATCAGGGCAACGGCGCACGCGCCACTCGCAGCCGCGACGTCCCTCGCGGCGAGAATTCGCGAATAGGGAACGGAGGCATCAGCGATAAAATCCACGACCTTCTCCGCCATCCTCGCCGTGAGGGCGGCGCTCAGCAGTGGAACGAGCTCCTCCGCACCCACCCTCTTTCCCTTGAAATAGTAGACGCCTTCTCCGCCTTCAACGAGCATTCCAAAACCGATGTCCGCTGGTTGATCGGGCCGGTCGCGCAAATTCTGGCCGGTGGGCGGGGAAAAGAGAGGCGGATTGGCAGCCTGGGCGGCGGCAGGGCGCGACCAGAGGGTGCTGGACAACGTCACCAGCGCCACAACGCTTGCCTGGGCGTGCAGTCTCATGATGGATCCAGCGCTGTGGGTGATGGTGGCGACCGAACAAGCCGTCCCGCTGCGAAGGTATGCACCATGGGAAGGACACGTAGGGTGGACGCCCGGACGCCTTTCATTCAAGAACGGACACGGAACATGGTCAGCGCCGCGGCGCGCGCTCCCGCGCGCGGTGGAGCGCACCACCCACCCATGCCAAGGGCAGCGCGGTGACGGCGAGCGCTATCGGATACCACGCCGGGCCCAGGTCCATCGGAACCGTTGCGAAGGCTCCTGCCGTTGCGACGATCGTGCCGATGCCGCCGCCGATCAACGCGTGCCGCATGGGTGCGCGCGGGGCCAACCTTGCCGTGAGGTACATGCCGGCAACCGTGAATGCCGACCGGTACGCCAACGCCAACAGGTTCAATCCGGGTTCGCGCATCGGTTCGCCCCATGGCTGATACACGTGAAGCAGGTGCAACACCTCATCCGTTAGGAGTGATAGCACCACGACCGCGATGAAGCCGGCGGCCACTGCCCAGACGCTGCGCGCCCGGTTGTGCACGGCGGCGTGTGTGGTGGCGTTGCTCTCTGGTCCTCTGTCCAGCGTTCCGATGCGTGGCATTGCAATTCTCCGGGTTTGGGCGCCTTGGTGGCGCCTGTACCCAGAAGTCGGAGCTGGCGGCAAATTCTCTACATGCCCCGGAAAGTTCGCTTGGATCATGCTGGCGTTGGAATTCGTGATGATCCGACGCGGGGACGGAGCGTTCGCTGGTCCACCTCTCGCTGGGCGTCGGTAAGGCGTTGTACATCCTCACCGAGTACGCGCGCCGCATCCAGGAGTGTCGTCAACGGCGCGAGATCATTCGTTCCGGCGAGCAGTCGCAGCAGGTCAAGGCGAATACCTTCAAGCGCCGCGACGCTCTCGCCCAACTGCGCCTTGGCAGCGGTGCGCGGCGAGTCGAACTGACCTGCATTCGTGCCCGCATGCTGCATGAGCAGGTCGAGTTCGTCGATGCGCGCCCGGGCGCCCGCCGCGCGTGCTTCGAGGGCCGCCACGATGCCGGGCAACGATCCAAGGTGCTGCTGCTGCGGCTTCGGCAGCGCCGCGAACAGTTCGCCCGCAGCAACGCCGAGTGCCACCTCCGTAGCGCGGAACACGCCGACGTCGACGGGGCGTGATGTCGTTGGCGCACCCAGGCGCTTCGCCAGCCATGAACCGAGGGGACTCCTCCACAGCCTGTCCCGGAGGCCGGACCGAAATGCGCGTCGTGCGATGTTGGGAAGCATCGGCACGCCGTCGATGTTGCAGAGCGCGAGCAAGACGCACGTGAGCGCGAACGACCCGCTGCGGACGACCGTGATGGGACCCCGTGTAGTCACCGCTCCCCATGCGGCCAGCATGTAAATAGTCGCCACGCTCGATAGATAGGTCGCGCCGCGCAAAACCGATTGCGAGCGGGTCATGGCTCGTGGCGAGACGAGTTCGTCCTCAGACCGCTCCTTCATGTCGATGTCGATTGCCGTGCGCAGGTCACCGAGCGTGAAGCCAGCCCCGAACAGGCGACGTGCCTGATTCACGTGAAAGCCTATCATGGGCACGAGCGGCGCGAGCGTCAGTCCGAGCGTGTACGGCAACCCACTGCCCCCGCCATGCAGGATGATGCGGGCCGCAATGTCCGCGGTCATCGCGAACGCCATGAGTCCGGCCCACACAGTGAAGATTCCCTGGAGCGGATTCCGTGCGCGCAACCACGCGCGCAGCATCGTTGGCAATTGCGGGCGACCGTCGGCCGCTGGCGCGAGCGCGTCGGCGAGCGCTTCCCCCGTTGCAAAGCGCGCCTGTGGATCTTTCTGGAGGCACCGATCGATCGCGGCAGACAGCACCTGCGGCACGCCGGGTGACACGTGAACAACCGAAGGCGCTATCTCCGAGGCTTGCTTGAGCAATAGCGCGGGGACATTCGGCGCCTCGAACGGCAGGCGCCCACTCACTGTGAGATAGCCAACGACGCCGAGCGAGTAGAGATCACTGCGCCCGTCGATGATGAGGTCCGTCGCCTGCTCGGGGCTCATGAAATGCGCCGTCCCCATGATCTTTCCAGGATCCGTTGCGGGACCGTTCGCCTCCACATGCGCGATGCCGAAATCCGTGACGAGCGCACGCCCCGAGCCTTCTTCGAGGAGGATATTGTCTGGCTTCACATCGCGATGCACCACGCCGCGACCATGCGCATACGCGAGCGCCCACGAAACTTCGCGCATCATGCGCATCGCGTCGGCCGCTGGCAGTGGGCCTTTCGTGCGCAATCGCTCTCCGAGAGTCTGGCCAGCAACGTAGCTCATCACGAAGTAGACAAAGCCGCCCGCTTCGCCGACGCGATGGATCGGGACGATGTTGGGATGCGAAAGACCGGCCGCCGTGCGTGCCTCGCGAATGAAGCGCTCGCGCGCGCCGTCCGCGAGCGTCAGGTGCGCCGGCAGGACCTTGATGGCAACCAGACGATCCAGCTGAACATCGCGGGCGAGGTAGACGACACCCATTCCTCCGCGGCCGAGTTCGCGTTCGAGAGAGTATTCGCCGGCGAGGGCGGACTGGAGATCGAGGAAGTCCGGAGAGACGGAAGACATACCAGACCTACGGCTCGTTTTTCAGGTGGTTTCGGAGCTGGCAGCGTCCAGCCGACGCTCAACAGTCGGAAGAATACCTCGGCGCTGCAAGCACTCGGGCCACGGTCATGGTGCGCGACCCCGCCGCATCAATAAATTCTCCCTACGTCCGTGTCGTGTTTCGGCACTTTTTTTCGATTTAGTAGATAGGCCGGGTGGTCGTGTACCCGTGTGTCGCCTCATTCTCTCGAGACCTCGAGCGGAGCTGACATGAACAACCTGAAGGCATCCGCGACCGCAGTAGCGGCCGGTCTCCTCGTCGTGCTTGCTGGCTGTATCGATCAGGCGACGAGCAGTTCGCCGGTCGCTCCGGCGGCGTCATTGCTCGAGGCGAGCAGCTCCATCGTCATCACGCCAGACTCCGTTCGAAAGCTCGCCGCCTCGCGAGGCGTATTCGCAATGCCCGTACCGCCACACGTGCGGCCCGCGCTGGTGCACCTCGGTCAGATGCTCGCGTTCGATCCCATACTGAGCGGCAACCGAAACATCGCGTGCATGACCTGTCACCTGGCATCGTTGGGTACTGGTGACGGAAGGAGCCTGTCCATCGGCGAAGGTGGGACGGACTTCGGCCCGTCGCGTACGCATGCGAGAGGCGTCTTCATCCCGCGCAACGCGCCACCACTGTTCAATCTCGGCGCGATGCGTCATTTGTTCTGGGACGGCCGGGTGGAAGTTGATGATCGGGGCAGGATGCACACGCCGGCTGGTTCCGCAGTGACCCCCGCCATGGAAGGTGCCTTCGAATTCGGACCTGTGTCCGCCATCGGCATGTTTCCCGTGACGAATCGTGCCGAGATGCGTGGGCGACTCGGAAAGGAGGTCGCGACAAACGAGCTTGCGCCAATTGGCGACGAAGACTTTGCGGGCATCTGGTCGGCGATCATGCGGCGACTGGGAGCGATTCCCGAGTACCGGACGATGTTCGCGGCAGCCTACCCGGGAGAGCGTTTCGAGGACATGACCTTTGCGCATGCCTCGAACGCCATCGGTGGCTTTCTCGTTGATCAGCTCACGTTCGCCAATTCACCATGGGACCGCTTCCTCGCAGGTGACGGCCGAGCGCTCACACAGCGACAGCTCGATGGGGCCGGTACGTTCCTCACGCTCAAGTGTTCACTCTGTCATGTCGGGTCGACGTTCAGCGACGAGAAATTCCACGACGTGGCTGTGGCCCAGATCGGACCCGGCGAGGGAGACGGCGGTTCGGCGCGCGATGATTTCGGCCGCATGCGCGTGACGGGCGCGACGGCCGACCGTTACCTGTTCCGCACCACGCCGTTGCGCAATGTCGAACTGACTGGGCCGTACGGACACGATGGCGCAATTGCCTCATTGCGCGCCTTCGTCGATCACTACAGCGAGTCGGACAAGAAACTGCTGGCATTCGATCCCACCAGCCTCGAACCGTCGCTGCGACTCACGATGCTGCCGACCACGCTGGATATCCTGGCGCAGCGCGACACGATCATCCGTGGAGTCGTGCTCACCCCCGCCTTGGTCGACAAATTGATGGACTACATGCTCGCGTTGACGGACCCTGCGTCGCGTAACCTTTCCCACATTGTTCCGCCGCAGGTACCAAGCAAGCTGCCAATGGCGCCAAGCCTGCCCTAGAGGCAATGCTGTTCAGTTAATGCGAATTGAGGCGCATTGCTTGAACCACGGAGGACACAGATGGGCACGGAGATTTGTCGAACCGTCGCTTGCTCTTCCTCTGTGTTCCTCAGTGGCCTCCGTGGTAACGGCGGTTTGTTCTGCCCGTCGTCACGGCCCTGATGAAGGCCGTACGTGAACAGTATTGGCCCCAGAGGGATTCTCGCCTCAGTCAGCGCCATGCATGCGGAAGACGTGAACCCGCAGCGGCAGCGGAGGTCGATCGACGCCCTATTTGCTGAACGCGTGGCGCACGTCCTTGCAGGACGGCGCACCCGAGAGAATGTTGGTGTCGGCGGCACCCGTCCACGCACCTCGACTCCGAGCCCGCGGGAGCGCTCGATGAAGGCACTCCGATGGCCTTGATGGATCGGGACCGGTGGCAGTCGATCGAGCCGCTGCTTGACGTCGTGCTCGACTTGCCGGCAGACGCGAGGACGGACTGGATCGCGTCATTGCACGCGCGTGAGCCAGAGCTTGCCGACGACCTCACCGCGTTGCTGGCCGATGGATATGCGGCCGACGAACGTGGCTTCCTCGCTCGACCGGTCGAGGTGGCGCTGGCCGGCCTGGAGATTGGAGGCTACACGCTCCAGCGGTTGCTCGGCCATGGCGGCATGGGTTCGGTTTGGCTGGGCCGTCGAACCGATGACGGGAGTGACGACGAAGCAGCGGTGAAGTTGCTCAATCTATCCCTGGCAAGCGGTGCGGGTCACGCGCGATTCCGGCGAGAGGGCTCAATGCTGGCGCGCCTGACGCACCCGGGCATCGCGCGCCTGCTAGACGCCGGAGTCAGTGAAGCTGGCCAGCCCTATCTCGCGCTCGAGTACGTGAACGGCGATCCGATCGATGTCTACGCCGACCGACAGCATCTCTCGATCGAGGAACGCGTGCGGCTGATCGTGCGCGTTCTCGACGCGGTCGGACACGCGCACGCCAACCTCATCATCCATCGCGATCTCAAGCCGTCGAACATCCTCGTGACCGCCGACGGAACCGTGAAGTTGCTGGACTTCGGCATCGGCAAGTTGCTGGACGGTGACGAGGGTGGAGCCGCCGTTGCGCTGACATTGGAAGGCGGGCGGCTGTTCACGCCGGAGTATGCCGCGCCGGAGCAGGTCTTCGGCGACGCGATTACCACGGCAACAGACGTCTACGCGATCGGGGTACTGCTGTACATCCTCGTGAGCGGGTCGCACCCAACCGCGAGTGATTGCCAGACACGCGAGGCGGTGATCCGCGCGCTCCGGGAGGTGCAGCCGGCGAAGGTTGGCTCGGGCGATCTGAGTGTCGTACTGAACAAGGCGCTCCGCAAGGATGGTGAGGAGCGCTACCAGACGGCCGCCGCGCTTGCGGGCGACCTCGAGCTGTGGCTGGCGCACAAGCCGGTGAGTGCGCGCGCACCCTCGCTGGCGTATCGGACACGCAAGTTCGCGCGTCGCAATCGCACCGCTCTCGCGGGCGCGGGTGCGGTCGCGGTGCTCCTGCTGGCGTACACCATCACCGTGACGGTCGATCGCGAGCGCCTCGCACATGCACTCGACGAGGCCACGACGAGTGCGCGTCGCGCGGACCGAGTCGCCGACTTCACGGTGCGCCTGTTCGAGCCGAGTGCAGAAGGCACTGCGCTGACGGACAGCGTGAGTGCGCGCGAGTTGTTGGCCCGCACCGTAGCCCACGCGCGGGAATTCGCGGGTCAGCCCTTGATCGAAGCGCAGTTGCTGGACCTCATCGGTCGCATCCGTACCACCGTCGGCGCATACGCCGAGGCGCGACCCGTCCTGGAAGAGGCCCTCGCACTAAGGGAACAGGCTCTTGGCCCCGACCATCCTGACGTCGCGACGAGTCTCGTTGATCTTGCCGCGTTGATGTCAGCCGTGGAGGCCGAGGACAAGGCAATTCCGCTTCTACAGCGCGCGCTTGCGATGCGAACACGCGCATTCGGAGCGCGCGATTCCCGGACTGCAGACGCACTCTTTGCGCTGGCCAGCGCGATGCACGTGTCCGGCGACTATCGCGGTGCGAAACCGCTGTTCGAACGATGGTTCTCCATCATTCAGGGCGAGCCACCTCAGGTTACGCCGGCACGGGCGCAGCAGCTCTCCGATTTTGCGGAAATGCTCGCCATCAGCGGGCAGTATGAACGCGCGGAAGCGCTGACCCGGAATGCCTTGGCGCTTGAACGCGAACTGTATGGACCGACCCATTTCCGTGTCGCAACAGAGCTGTCGCGCCTCGGCGCCATCCTCGCCGACCGGAACCTGCACGCTGCCGCGGACTCGTCGCTCCGACAGGCCGTGTCTCTTCTGCGAGCCAATTTTCCGAATGGACATGTCGAACTGGCGAATGCATTGCGAAACCAGGGCTATTTCCTGAGCGAGACGCAGAAATGGACCGAAGCCGAGGCCACCTGGCGTGAAGCTGCCAACCTGTATCACCGCGCGGAAGGCGATGATGGCCTGGGATACGCCAATGCATTGGTGCAGGTGGGCCGCACGCAAGTCGCCCGCAACGAGTACGTGGCCGCGGAGCGTACGCTTCGTCAGGCCTTGCGCCTCGGTGGCGCCGTG
Organism: bacterium; assembly: GCA_040003455.1. Taxonomy (GTDB): domain Bacteria; phylum Gemmatimonadota; class Gemmatimonadetes; order Gemmatimonadales; family Gemmatimonadaceae; genus AG11. The sequence continues at coordinate 17,253 of JBDUCM010000071.1, read as the reverse complement.
CGGCCACCGACAAATCCGATTGCGACGCGCGGCCGGATCTACCTGGGAGAGGCATTGCGGGGAGAGGGCCGTCTCCCCGAGGCGGAGACCCTGCTGTTGTCAGGATACCGTGAGCGCACATTGGGTCGCGGTGTCCGTGAATACGCGGCCAACGCGCTGCGAAAGCTGTACGAAGCCCAGGGCCGCACGACCGAGGCGATGAAATATCGGAACCTGCCGTCGCCCTAGTCCCGTGGAGGCGTCACATCGCGCAACGCATTGTGCAGGAGCATGCGCGCCTTCTGCCACGAGCGCTGAATGGTGCGCTCCGAGGTGCCGCGCAACTCCGCGATTTCGGCGAGAGCGAAGCCGCAAAAGAAGTGTGCGTCCACAATCTCCGCGAGCGCCGGCTCGAGCACGGCGAGTTCGTCCAGTGCGTCCGAGAGCCTGTCGAAATCGGATGACGAGTGACCTCCCACCATCAGGTCGCACTGGTCATCAAGGGTAATGGCAAACACCCCGCCGCCACGCTTGTCCGCAACGGCGCGTCGCGCGTGATCGATGACGATCCCTCGCATCGCCCGCGCCGCATACCCCATGAAACGCCCTCGATCAGGAAACTCGACAGTCGAGCGGGACGACATGTCGAGGTACGCTTCGTGGAGCAGTGTCGTCGCGCTCAGGGAAACAAATCCCCCGCCGCGACGCAATTGCTTCTCTGCCAGCTGGTGCAACTCCCCGTACAGCGCCGCGAAGAATGCTTCCGAGACGCGTACGTCTCCATGCACTGCCTGACGGAACAGCTCTCCGTGCTCGTCCTGCATGTGTCCTACCTCAGCTCATCGAACACACGTTGCGACATGCGACAATAGTCGACTGCCCCGCCGCCTCGGTGCGTCCACCATCACCTTGGGCCCGGTCGGGGCCCGGGCATCACGCCTCGTCGCGTGGCGTCAGAACGCCTGGCATGGTCAAGGTGCTACCAGCCAGGCTGTCGGCAACCGGCGTGTCCTCGGAAGACAATTCGAACGTGCCTTCCCACTTTGCCATGACGACGGTGGCCAGGCAATTCCCCACCACGTTCAATGACGTGCGCGCCATGTCCATGAGCGCATCCACACCGAGGATCACCGCCACACCCTGAAGCGGCAAACCGAATTGCGCCAGCGCGCCGGACAGAATCACCAGCGACGCGCGCGGAACGGCGGCCACGCCTTTGCTCGTGAGCATCAGCGTGAGCATCATCAGGATCTGTGTCGAGATCGGCATGTCGATGCCCGCGGCCTGCGCCACGAACACGGACGCAAGCGCGAGGTAGAGCGTGCTGCCGTCCAGGTTGAACGAGTAGCCGGTGGGCAGCACGAACGACACAATGCGACGCGGTACACCCAGCCGTTCCATGCGCTGAAGCGCGAGTGGCAGCGCCGCTTCCGACGATGCCGTCGTGAACGCGATGAGCCACGGCTCCTTCGTCGCCTGCCAGAAGCGACGGATGGGCACCTTGAAGATGATGGCCACCGGCACGAAGACGAACAGGACGAAGGCAATGAGCGCGCCGTACAGCGTGAGTACCAGCACCCCAAGGTTCTGAAGAACGCCGAGTCCGCTCTTGCCCACGGTGACCGCGATGGCGGCACCGATACCAAGGGGCGCGAACTTCATCACGATGCCCACGAACTTGAACATCACTTCGCTCAGGCTCTCGCAGAATGAGAGCATGAACGTCTTTGCCGGCCCCTGCACCTGGGACAGGGCCACGGCGAAAATGATCGCGAAGAACACGATCTGCAGCACCTCATTCTTCGCGGCAGCATCGAAGAAACTCTGCGGCACCATGTGCTCGATGACGCCAGCGAAGGTCGTCTTGGTCTTTGCGAGCTCGCTGCCGGCATCGACGCTCGCCGACGCGAGGTTCACCCCCTTGCCCGGCTTCACGATGTTCACCGCGAGCAACCCGACAACGAGCGCGAGCGTGGTCACGATCTCGAAATAGACGATCGAGCGGAAGGCAAGCTTCCCCACGCGTTTCATGTCATCCCCGTGGCCGGCAATACCGACGACGAGCGTGGAAAAGAGCAGCGGCACGATCAAGGACTTGATCATGCGCAGGAAAATCGTGGACAGCACCTGCAGGTCAGATGCCTGAAAGCCGGACTCACCAGCGGGGCGATCTGGGAACAGGTAGCCGAATGCAATTCCGAGGACCATCGAGATGATGATCCACTGCGTCTGCGATATACGACCGAGGCCTGAGCGCGGCGGCGTGGGAGCCGTCGCGCTGGAGCTTGCAACACTCATCTGAATCAGCTGGCTGAGGGTGCGTCCGCGTTGGCGCGGCGCAATACCGAATTCCTGTATCCGTATGCGATGTAGATCACGAGACCGATTACCAGCCACCAACCGAAGCGCACCCACGCCTGTGGTGGTAACCCTTTCATGACGAACAGACATGCTGCGGCACCGCCCACGCACACCGGCCACACGAAAGGAACGCGGAATGGACGGGGGCGATCGGGCTCGGTGTAGCGCAGGACAAGCACACCAACGCACACGAGCGCGAAGGCAAACAAGGTCCCGATGTTTGTGAGATCGTAGGTCTCGCCCGCATCGCCAACCAGCGACCAGAGCGCGACGAACAAACCCGTGATGATCGTGGTGATGTACGGAGTGCGCGTCTTCTCGTGAATCTTTGCGGCCCATTTTGGAAGCAGGCCGTCGCGTGCCATCGCATAGAAGATGCGCGGCTGTCCGTATTGGAATACGAGCAGAACGGCCGTCATGGAAAAGACGGCGCCCAACGCCACCAGCCACGCTGCACCCTGCATCCCGGTTGTCTGGAGTGCGTAGGCAAGCGGATCCGCATGAAGACTGGGATCCAGTTCCTTGTAATTCACCATGCCGGTGAGCACCGCCCCCACCGCCACATAGATCAGCGTGCAGATCGCGAGTCCCCCCAGGATGCCAATGGGCAGGTTACGCTGCGGATTCTTGGTCTCCTCGGCGGCCGTGGAAATCGCGTCGAAGCCGATGTAGGCGAAGAACACGATGGCCGCGCCGTGATGAATGCCCGAGAAGCCGTTTGGTGCGAACGGGTGGTAGTTGACCGGGTTGATCTTCGTCATGCCCGCCCCGATGAACAGCGCGAGCGCCAGCAGCTTGACCACCACCATGATGTTGTTGGCGCGGGCGCTTTCCCGAACGCCGCGCAACAACAGCCAGGTGATCGCCATGACGATGGCGAATGCGGGGACGTTGATCAGGATGGGAATCCCGGCAACGTGCGGAGCCGATGCGATGAGTCCGTGAATTTGCGGATCGGAACTCAGGAGCGCGGTACGATACCCCGTGATCATCCACACAGGCAGGTTGATCAACCCACCGGTGAGCGTCTTGAAATAGTCACCCCACGAGATGGCGACGGCCACGTTGCCGACGGCATACTCGAGGATGAGATCCCATCCAATGATCCACGCGACGATTTCACCCAGCGTGGCATACGTGTAAGCGTATGCGCTACCAGCCTGCGGGATCATGGACGCCAGCTCCGCATAGCAGAGCGCAGCCAGCGCGCACACGCCGCCGAGTAGCAGGAAGGAAAACACGAGCGCCGGACCGGCGCCGCTCCGGATGACGTGACCGGCCGCGTCGGTCTGTCCCGCCGCGGCCGTTCCGATCGCTCCAAAAATTCCGGCGCCGATCACGGCGCCGATCGCCAGCATGATCAGGTCTCCCGCGCCAAGGACTCGTTTCAGTCCGTTGGCGCTCTCCTCCATCGCGGCGATCGGTTTTCTTGCAAAGAGCGAGTTCATCCCGGTTGGGTGAGGGACGCGTTAGATGAACAGCGGGGCAAGTACGAGTGTGATGGTACTCAAGAGCTTGATGAGCACGTGAAGCGACGGGCCCGCCGTATCCTTGAACGGATCGCCGACCGTATCTCCGACAACGGCTGCCTTGTGCGCATCTGACCGCTTGCCGCCATACGCGCCGGTTTCGATGTATTTTTTCGCGTTGTCCCAGGCGCCGCCGCCGTTGTTCAGGAAGCCGGCCATGAGAATGCCCGTGATCGTTGCAACCATCAGCAACGACGCCACCGACTCGGCGCCCATGAACTCACCGGGCTGGCCGAAGCGCTTGAACACGAGACCCACAACGATGGGAAACAGCACCACGAGCGCACCAGGCAACACCATCGCCTTGAGCGCACCCACCGTGACGATGTCCACGCACGCCGCGTAGTCAGGGTCTTCGGTGCCCTGCATGATGCCCGGGCGCTCCTTGAATTGGCGACGCACCTCGGTGATCACGGACGACGCCGCCTTGCGTACGGCGGTCATCGCGAGCGACGAGAACCAGAACACGAGCATGGCGCCAACGAGGCCGGCCACGAACACCACCGGCTTGGAGAGGTCGACGTGCAACGTCTGGCCCGTGAGGTTCTTCACTTCGTCGAGATACGCGGAGAACAGCAGGAAGGCTGCGAGGGCGGCGGAACCGATAGCGTAACCCTTGGTGAGCGCCTTCGTGGTGTTGCCCACGGAATCCAGGCGGTCAGTCTTCTCGCGGACCGCTTCAGGCTGCCGCGACATCTCGACGATACCACCGGCATTATCCGTAATGGGACCGAAGACGTCCATGGCGAGGATATAGCCAGCCGTGCCGAGCATGCCCATGGTGGCGACCGCAGTGCCGAACAAACCGCCGATTGCCGCGCCCGCGTCATTCACCAGACCGCTCGCCTGACCGAGCGAGTAGCTGGCGATGATGGCGATGCCGATGGTGATGACCGGCAGGATCGTCGACTCCATGCCCACCGCGAGTCCAGCAATGATGTTCGTGGCCGGGCCGGTCTGACTGGCCTCAGCGATACTGAGCACAGGGCGGTAACGATACTCTGTGTAGTACTGCGTGATGAAGACGAAAGCGATGGATGTAGCAATGCCGATGACACCGCAGATGAAGAAGTGCCACCAGGCATCCGGCGCACTCGCGACCTGCAACAGCGTCTTGCTGGCGAAGTAGAACATCACCGTCACGAGCGCCGCAGTGACGTAGTAGCCGAAGTTCAGCGCCTTCATTGGATCAGCGTCTTCCTTCGTCCGCACCATCATCACGCCGACAATGGAGCAAGGCAGCCCGAGCGCCATGATGACGAGCGGGAAGAGGATGCCGTTCACGCCAAAGGACTTGAAGAGCAACACGCCGAGGATCATCGCGCCGATGTTCTCGGCCGCGGTGCTCTCGAAGAGGTCGGCGCCGCGACCTGCGCAGTCGCCAACGTTATCGCCCACCAGGTCGGCGATGACGGCGGGGTTCCGCGGGTCATCTTCCGGAATGCCGGCTTCGACCTTTCCAACAAGGTCGGCGCCGACATCAGCGGCCTTGGTGTAGATACCGCCACCGAGCTGCGCGAAGAGCGCCACGAACGATGCGCCAAATCCGTACCCGACAATCAGGAAGGGAATGTGCTTGGCCCACTCGTCCGCGCCAACACCGGCGGGTGCGAGTGTGGACAGTGCAGCGAACAGGCCACCAACGCCGAGAAGGCTCATCGCCACCGTGAACAAGCCCGACACCGCACCGCCGCGGAGCGCCGTCTGGAGCGCATCGTTGAGCGAGGTCATGGCGGCGGCGGCGACGCGGATGTTCGTGCGAATGGACACCCACATCCCGACGTAGCCGGCCACCCCCGAACTCAACGCGCCGAGCAGGAAGGACGCCGTGACGTAGATGGCAAACGTCTTGGGGTCCTGCACCGGATCGTTTGCCGTGGTATGGCGGAAGAATCCATAGCCAACGCCGAGCACCGCGGCGACGACCACAGAGAGCATGCCGATGGTCTTGTATTGGCGCGCGAGGTACGCCTCGGCGCCCTGTTGAATGGCGTTGGAGATCTTCTGCATCTCGGGGGTGCCGCGACTACGCGACAGAACCCATCGGGCGAGAAAGATCGCGAAGACGAGAGCGAGACCGCTCGCGCCAATGACGACGAGTAACAGGTTGGACTGCGTTGGCGTCATGTTGCGTGGAATGTGGAGATGCGTGCGAAGGACCCCGAATCCCCGTCCGTCAGGACGGGTATTCGGCGGAAACGGCGTGTTCAGGAGAACACGGCGCCGTGCTTGGGGATGTGATGAGTTCCGACCCGAATCCGATATCGGACTGCGGCGTGGCTTCGGTCGAAACGGCCGAGCTGCTCATGCAGATGACGGAAAAAGCGAATAGGGCGTCGTCGGCGACTACCGACGGCGTTTCGGGTGGAATGCGCGAAACTTAGGGAGGGGTGTGGATGCCCGCTAGGCGGGAACGGTCCCGGAAATCAGAACCCGTATTCCACTTGGGCCTTCATGCGCAACGGCGTACCGTCGGGACGTGTGCCCGGGTGGAAGCGCATGGACCGAAGGATGCTCGAGATGCGGCGGTTATAATCGCCATCCCGCGTCTCGGAGAACTTGAACTCGAGCACCTTGCCGGTGGAGTCCACATCGAACTCCGCAATGAAGTGAAAGCCGCGCACGCTTGCCGGCGGAGGCAGCGGCGGCAGGAAGAATTCGATTGGAAGTGGGGGGTAGTTGGCTTGGGTTCCACCACCTGTGCCCGGTCCGTTGCCGCCGCCCCGACCGGTGCCGGCTCCCGAGCCCGTGCCACCGCCCGAACCCGGCCCATTGCCGTTGGTGCCGTCGCGACCGCTGCCCGCCCCGGCACCGGACGCGGACGCGGACGCGGACGCCACGGACTGCGTTGGGGCGGGCGCGGCGGCTTCCTCAGGCGGCTTCACCGGTTGCACGGGTGGAGCAACCTGAGGGGTTGGCTGCGGCTGCACCTTCGGCACCACCGGAGGTGGCACGGGTGGCAGCTTGGTGGGCGTGGGGACGGGCTCGGGCACGATCCGCACGAAGCGGAGCGTCTCGTGATAGCCGTCGGAACTGCCGCCCCTGCCTCCGCCGCCACCACCGGCCGGTCCGGCGCCGCCTGCCCCCTGCTCGATCCTGGCGATGATCGTGCGTGAGAACACGAACGGCAGCCCCAAAAGGGCGATGATGAGCATATGGATCAGGAACGACACGACGGCGCCCGCACGCCTGCCCTCGTCGCGGATGGGCATGCCCACCGGAACGCGGTATGACGAGCGCTGCGGTGGGTCGTGTGTGCCGGATTCGCTGGGTTGGCTCATGCCGAAGACTCTGTGCTCACGATGATACGCTCATAAATGTTATACGGCGGACGACCCCCGAAAGGTTCGTCCGCCGCATGATTTCCTGCCGAGAGGGCGATTGCCCGCGCGGACTACTTCGTGGCGCCCGGCGTATCCTTGGGCGGCACGCCAATGACCTTGACGCCCGAACCGCGCGACACGTCCATGGCATGCACCACGTCGCCGTACTTGGCCTTCAAGTCACCCTTGACGAAGATGATCTTTTCCGGCCGCGGATCGTAGATCTCCTTGAGACGGCTGGCGAGATGTGCCTCGTCAACCTTCTCCGAGTTGATCGAGTACTGGCCGTTCAGCCCTACCTCGAGCACGATCTGATTCGATTGCGAGCCCGGTGGTGCGAGGGCCGGCGTAGGGTCCGGGAGCTGCACGTCGACCGTCTTCCGCATGGTGGGAATGGCCGCCATGAAGATGATGAGAAGCACGAGCAGCACGTCGATCATCGGGGTGACGTTGATTTCGTTCGTCAGCCCGCCGCTTCCACCTGAAGAGAATGCCATTGGTTATTTGCCTCCAGGTGCCGGCGCCTGCTTGGAATCACCGGCGACCGTTGACACCGTACCGCTCTTCTGGTCGCTGATGAGCGCGAGCACACGCACGCCGTTCTTTGCCGCCATCTCCGTGGCATCCATGACCTTGGAATAGTCCAGGTCCTTGTCCGCCTTCAGATACATCACCTTGTCCACGGTGCGAATGGTATAGATCCGCTTGATCTCCGCCTCGACCGCATCCTTGGTGATCGGCTTCTTGTTCAGGTAATAGTTGCCATCCTTGTCCAGGCCGAGCACCTGATCATTCTCGGCGTCTTCCGGATGATCCCTCAAATTCTGTCCCTGCGGCGGCGTGGCGTTGAAGCCAGCGAGCAGCGCGGGAGTCACCACCATGAAGATGATGAGCAGCACGAGCATGACGTCAATCATCGGCGTGACGTTCGGCTCCGCGCGGACGGTATTTCCGCCTCCACCTGCACTCATTGCCATTGTTCTACCTCCTCAATGGTGAGAGCGATCAGGTGAGCGGTGCGTTGCTGCCAGATGACGCGTTGAACTCGCGGGTGAAGCGCGACCGGCCGAACTCGCCCGACACGCCCTTGATGAGGTAGTCGATCATTTCCTTCGACACGTACGTCATCTCGGCCGTGAGGTTGTCGATCTTCGTCTGGAAATAGTTGTACGCCCACACTGCGGGAATGGCGACGAGCAGACCCATGGCCGTGGTGGCCAGAGCTTCGGAGATACCACCACCGATGGAGGCCAGACCACCACCGCCCGACTGGGCCATGCCCGTGAAGGCGTTGATGATACCGATCGTGGTGCCGAGCAGGCCGACGAACGGCGCCGTGGCACCCACCGTGGCGAGTACCGCCAAGCCGCGCTTCAGCGTGGTGATCTCGAGCAGCATGTTGCGCTCGATGGCCCGCTCAGCGGAGTTGATGTCGGAAACGGTGACCGAACCATCCTGGATGAGCGGCTTCACTTCGCCGAGGGCGCCGCCGAGGACGAGCGCGACGTGCGACTTCTTGTAGCTCTCAGCGAGCTTGATGGCTTCGGTGAGGTTGTCTTCTTCCAGGAACTGCGAGAATTCCGGAGCGAACTTGCGGGTTTCCTTCTGCGCGGAGCGCAGGCTCCACCACTTGGACACCATGACGGTGAGCGAATACATCGACATGATCGCCATGACCACCACGATGCCCTTCGCGAACGCGCCCATCGAGGCCCACAAACCACCTAGCGAGAGATCCATTGTCAGTCAGTCTCCGAAGAAGTTAGTCGCCCTTGCTGAGCGAGAACGTAAAAGGCTGTTGAACGAGCTGCTTCACTTTCTTGCCACCGACTTCGGCGGGATAGAAGCGCATGTTGGGGAGCGCGTTCTTCACGGCCTGCGTGAATGCTTCGTGGCTGGACTTGAGGACCTTGAACGTGCCCTCTTCGTACCGGCCATTGGCGTCCACAACGAACTGCGCGAGGACTTCGCCTTCGACGTTCGCGGCGCGAAGCATGTCCGGGTACCGCAGGTTGCCCGTACCGGGAATCTGCTGCACCTGCTTCTCCACCTGGAACTCGAAGTACGGCTGGTCCGTGTTGACGGGACCCGTTCCGCCCACGACACCCTTGGCCACGCCACCCTGCACACCCTTTCCGGAGAAGTCGGCTTCATCCGTGACATGCTTGTTCAGGTCGATGTCAGGGAGGACGTCAGGAACCTTGATTGGGGCCGTGAGCACCTGGAATCCCTTCGGCGGCGGAGGAGCGACGACCACTTCCTTCGGAATTGGCTTCGGCTCCTCCTTCGGCGGAGGCGGCTCCTTCTTCTTTACGTCGACGAACTCGACCTTCTCCTGCTTCGGCTTTTCGAGCTTCTGCGAAGCCTGGAGGGTGCCTTCGACAGCAAGCGTGATCAGGACGGCGTGCAGTAGCACGCTGACGGCGGTGCCGCCGGCTGTCCGCTGCTTCTTCGGCTTGGACTCGATCAGGTTGTTGAACATGTCCTCGAAAACCTTCCCTTGGAAAAAGGACGGGACACTCAGTGACAGGTTGCAAACTACTGGCGCCCCTGCCGAGGGGAACTGTTGGCGGATTAAGATTCCGTGAAGACGAAGTTAGTTGAACATGGTGTGGCTCAACGGCTACGCGTTTCGTCGCGCCGGCTCGACAAACGTGAGCAAGGGCAGTACCACCGTGAACACCGATCCCCGGCCCAACCGCGACTGCGCGGTGACCTTCCCGCCGTGCGCCTGGGCGATCCACTGGCTGATGGACAACCCGAGGCCAAAACCACTCCGCTCGCTCCCCCGCGACCGCGCCCGATCGGCACGCCAGAACCGGTCGAAGACATGCGCCAGGTCGGCCGCCGAAATGCCGATCCCCGTGTCACGCACGGTAAATGCAATTTCACCGCCCAACCGGTGGCTGAGCGACAACTCCACGCTGCCCCCCTTCGACGTGTACTTGATGGCGTTGGTGATGAGGTTGAGGAAAAGCTGGCGCAGGCGACGCACGTCACCGTCTACCATTCCCTCTTCAAGCACGCTCAGCGTCACATTCAATCCGGCATGCTCGCCGAGAATGACCGCCGTCTCCAGCACATCGCGGACGAGGGGTCCGAGAGCCACCGGCTCACGGTGCAGGTCGAACCGGCCCTCGTCGGCCCGCGCGAGAGTGAGCAATCCATCCACCAGGTCCGACATGCGCGCTGTTTCCTGCAATGCCTCCTCCAGCGCCTGCATCGCCTCGCTACCGGCCGCGTTCGGATGCATGGCCCGTTCGACATCCGCCCGCATCACCGTGAGCGGCGTCTTGAGCTCGTGACTCGCATCGGCGGTAAACCGGCGCAGGCCGCCAAATGACGTCTCGAGCCGGCCAATCATCGCATTGAGCGTGCTGCCCAGCCGCGACAATTCCTCGTTGCCGAGGTCGGACGGCAGGCGACGATGCAGTGAGCGCCCGTCGGTGATGGCCTCGACCTCGCTGATCAACCGCTGAATGGGCTCCACGGCGCGGCCAGCAATGGCGTACGAAACAGCAATGGAAGCGAGAATAATGAACGGCAGCACCACGAAAACAGTGCCGATCAACAGATTGGGCGTGAGCTCGAGGATGGTCGTGGGGGCGCCTGCCACCACCCGGCTGATATTCGGCTGGAGTGCCGTATCGGGCCGCGCCGCCATGATGAGGCCCCCGCCGAACAGCGGATCGCGAACAGCCACGAGTGTGGCCGCACCGTTGGGGGCAAGTTGCACGGCGGCGCGATCGATCGCGAGCCTGTCATCGTCGGCAAACTGCCGGATACCGACCGAGCTGTAGATCTGGCGATCGTCGCGGTCGAACACGAGGTAGTAGCCGGGCACTCGCTCGAGCAGGTCGCGCAATTCCACGGTCGCAAACACGCATCGCACATCGCGAAATTGCCCACATGGCCGCTCTTCGGTGAGCGGCTTGCCGTCGCGGGCCGCGGCACGCATCAGGCTTCGCGTGCGATCTGCCTGGTCGGCGGCAACCTGCCCCAGCTGCCGCAACTGAAGCCCCCGGGCGTTGTGCGCAACGAACAGGGCGCCGGAGAAGACGATGACATTGCCGACCAATGCGAAGCCATAGGCAATGGTCAGTCTCGCGCGCAGTGTGGCCATGGCGTGCTACGCGCTACTCCTTGACCACGTAACCCACGCCGCGCACGGTCGTGATGAGCTTCCGCTGGTGCTTGGCGTCGATCTTCTTGCGGAGGTGATTGATCACCACGTCCACGATATTGGTGCCCGGATCGAAGTGGTAGCCCCACGCGTACTCCGTGATCAGCGTGCGGCTCATCACGCGCCCTGCGTGGCGAGCGAGGTACTCCAGTACGGTGTACTCCTTTGGCGTCAACTCGATGAGCTCACCCGCGCGCCGGACCTCACGCGTAGCTTCGTCAAACTCGAGGTCGCCCACCCGAAGCACCTGGGACGCGAGCGAGCGGGGCCGCCGTGCAAGTGCTTCCACCCGCGCCAGCAACTCCTCAAAGGCGAAGGGTTTGGTCACGTAATCATCGGCACCTGCGCGGAGCGTCGCCACCTTGGCGTCGACGGCGTCCTGCGCCGTGAGCACAAGGACGGGTCGCTCGAACCCCTTGGCTCGCAGCGACTGCAACACATCGAGTCCACTCTTGCCCGGAAGGCGCATGTCGAGCACGATGAGATCATACGCCTCGGAACTCGCGCGACGCTCGCCTTCCTCGCCGTCGGTGGTGAGGTCCACCGCCCACCGATGCTCTTCGAGGCCGCGCTTCACGTATTGCCCCACCGTCGGGTCGTCTTCAATCACAAGGATGCGCACGCGACTACAACTCCCCGCCGCCGGGCCGCGCGAATCCGTATTCGCGAATCTTGCGATACAGCGTCTTGGAGCTGATCCCCAATGCGGACGCCGCGCGGCCCTGATGCCAATTGGTATTGTGCAATACTGATTCGATGTGCCGTCGCTCGAGTTCAGCGAGCGACACGGTGGGCGCGGCCGCAGGCGAATGCCCATGGCCCGGCAATGGGAGCGGCAGATCGCTTGCGCGAATCTGCGGTCCCTGCGCAAGCAACACCACCCGCTCGATGACGTTCTTCAGCTCCCGCACGTTGCCGGGCCATGTGTAACGCGTGAGCAACTCCAATGCATCCACCGTGAGTGTCGGTGGATTCGCCTTGCCGTACTGCCGCAGGAACTGACGCGCGATGAGGGGAATGTCCACGGCTCGCTCGCGCAGCGGTGGCAACTTGATCTCGATGGTGTTGATGCGATACAGCAGGTCGTCGCGGAACAGCCCTTCACTGCAGCGTTGCGTGAGATCGCGATTGGACGCCGCCAGGATGCGCACGTCCACCTCGACCTTCTGCGTGCCGCCCACGCGATAAAAGCTGCGCTGGTCGAGGGCGCGAAGAAGCTTGCTCTGCAACTTCATCGACAGCTCGCTGATCTCATCCAGGAAGAGCGTTCCGCCCGCGGCAAGTTCCATGAGCCCCAGCTTGCGCTCTTCCGCACCGGCAAACGCGCCACGTTCGTGGCCGAACAGTTCGCTCTCGAGCAATCCCTCACTCAACGAGGCGCACCCCACGTCCACAAACGGCCCGGAGCGCTCACTGAGCTGATGCAGCATGTGCGCGATGAGCTCCTTCCCGGTACCGGATTCACCGGTGACGAGCACGGCCGAGTCACTCGGCGCAACCCGGCGGACCACCTCGAGCACGGCCTGGAGCGGCGCATACTGCGTGACGATCTCGGTGGACCCTCCCACACGCTCGAGTTGCGACTGCAACAGCACGTTTTCGCGCGATAGCCGTCGCTTCTCCCAGGCACGTCGCACGAGGACGTCGATTTCTGCCATGCGGTATGGCTTGGCCATGTAGTCATAGGCGCCAAGCTTCATGGCACTGATCGCCGTTTCGATGGTCCCGTTGCCGGTGATGATGATGACCTCGGGCGGATCATTGTCCGCTCGCACCTGCTTGAGCACCTCGAGGCCATCCAACTCCGGCATCACAATATCCAGCAGTGCAACGTCGAACGCCTCGGCGCGCAATGCGTCGAGCGCGGCCCTCCCGTCCGTTACCGTCTGCACGGCGTAGCCGCGGCCGCCAAGGAAGTTCGAGAGTATCTGGCCGAGGTGCACTTCATCCTCGGCGACAAGGACCTTGATCTTCGACTCGCTCACGTGATGTCCTCGGCCATATCGGCTCGCGGAAGGATGATGCGAAAGATGCTGCCCTCGCCGGGCGTGCTGTCCACTTCGATTCGCCCGCCGTGTTCAGCGACGATCGCATAACAGATTGAAAGACCAAGGCCGGTTCCGCGACCGGGCGGCTTGGTCGTGAAGAACGGCTCGAAGATCTTCTGAAGGTCGGCGCGGCGGATGCCTTCACCTTGATCGATGATCTCGGCGACGATGGCGTTCGCGTCGTCGGCCCGGCGGGTGCGCAGGGTGATGGTGCCGCGCTCGTGGGTGGCATCCATCGCGTTGATGAGGAGCGCCATGAACACCTGCATCAGTTGCTCGACGTTCGCGAGGACCTCCGCACCCAGCGAGCGATCCAGCTCCACGTGCACCATCAATTTCTTGAAGCGTGTGTGGTGCTTGAGAACGAACAGCGTGCGCTCAATGGCTTCGTTGACGTTGACCAGCGCCTTGTCGCCTCCCTTGGGGCGACTGAAGTCGAGGAGCGAGTCCACGATGCCCTTGCAGCGCTGCACCTCACTCTGGATCAGTCGCAACCCATCCAGGACTTCCGGCACGGCGCTCTCGTACGAGAGTTCCATGCTCTCTGCGCACGCCGAGATCGTGGCCAACGGGTTGTTGATCTCGTGCATCACGCCAGCAGCGAGCGTACCAATAGCGGCGAGCTTTTCCGCCTGCGCAAAGCGATCCTGCGCCGATCGCCACTCGGTGACGTCCTCTCCTACTGTGATGACGTGCGTAACCGGACCATCATCCAGACGCATCGGGATCTTGGAGAGGCGGTACGTCCGCAACTCACCCGACGCCGTGGACTCCATCTGGAATATCTGGAGTCGTCCGGTAGCGAACACCTCGTCGAACTCACGCCGGAGAACGGACGCGGGCTGTCGATGGAGAATCTCGAAAATAGTCCGGCCAATCGCCTCCTCACGGGACACCCCCTGCATGCCCGTCTCGCGCTTCCTGTTCCACACGGAAATCCGATAGTCGCGGTCGATAACGTAGAGCCCTACCGGAAGCGAATCGATAATGCGCTCCGTGACCCGACGTTCGCGATCGATCTGGCGCGTGCGGTCCAGCACCTCCGTCTCGAGGCGCTGGGCATACGCGGCCTGCCGAAGGACCGGGGCGAGGATATCCGCCACGGTGGACAGGAAGGTGCGGTGCTCCGGCGGCAAGGCGATGGTGGGCTTGAGTACGAGTGCCCCCATCGGATGATGTGCCGCGTCGAGCCGGACGGACACGAAATCGGGATCGTCCTGCGTGGATGCCGAGAGAAGGTCGCGCACCCGCGCGGCCGTGGGCACGACGCGACCGAACCGCGCCTCGCAGCGCAGATCTCCGTCGCGGCCAAGCCAGAGTGAAATACCGTCCGCCCCAACTGTGTCGGCGACGCGCTCGAGCACACCGGGGAGCACCTCGGCAGGTGCGTCTCCGGTGGCTAGCGCTGCGGCGATCTGCCCAATGGCATTGAGGAGGGAACGATCGCCACGCCCGGGCGCGGATGCGGCTGCGCCCGGTTGTTCTTCGTTACGTGCCTCGGCGTCGAGGCTCGATTTCTTTTCCAGAGCGTTGCTCCGGCAGGAGGGACAACCGGAAAGCTAGGACGAAATGTCCGAAAGGACAAGATGACCGTCGAATTGCGTTCCCGCTGCGGTCATCCGGTCCTATCGCTCCGGGGAAATCGCCTCCCTAGTGGTCAATCCTGGAAAAGACTCATCCGAGGGCGGCAATCTGCTCGAACAACTCGGCATTCGTGCGCTTCTGGCCGGGAGTCGCCTCCACGTGTTCCCATCGAATGATGCCTGCCTTGTCAATGAGAAAATACGCGCGGTTGGAGTAGTACCGTTCTTCGATCAGCACTCCATACAGGCGCGAAACATCGCGGCGGAAATCGGACAGGAAATCAGACTTGAACTCGTGCTTGGCCTTGAACTCCTTGAGCGTGGCAATGGAGTCCACGCTGATTGGCAGCACGACAGTGTTTGCCGAGACGAACTGATCGAAGTCGTCCCGCATGTCGCACAATTCCTGAGTGCATGTACTGGTGAACGCGAGCGGAAAGAATGCGAGGAGGACGTTCTTGCCGTGCAGCGACGAGAGCGTCAGCTCGCCGCCCGCCGTTGTTGCGAGCGTGAAATCGGGTGCACTGGTGCCAACGGATGGAACAGGATTCGACATGTGAGTGCGAGAGTAAGCGATTCATCGGTCGGCGCCGATTGCGCCGCCGATGCTGGAGGAAACGTACGCCAGTGTGCCGTGTTCCCGCGACGACGCCCGCTATTCGAAGCGGAGCGCGACGATGGGATCGAGTCGCGCGGCGCGTCGGGCCGGCCAGACTCCGAACAGCACGCCCACTGCCGCGGAGAACAGGAAGGCGATCACGATGGACGAAGGCACGATGATGGTATTCCAGCCGAAGGAGGTCTTGAGAATGAGGGCCGTCCCTGCCCCGACCGCAACGCCAATGAGGCCGCCGAGCATGCACAGCGCTACCGCTTCCGCGAGGAACTGGCTGAGGATGGTCGCCCGCGTGGCCCCGAGTGCCTTTCGAATACCAATCTCGCGTGTGCGCTCCGTCACCGAGACGAGCATGATGTTCATGATGCCGATGCCGCCAACCAGGAGGCTCACGGCCGCGATCCCGGACAGCAGGTAGGTGAACACTTCTGTCGTTGCGCCGAGCGTGTTGAGAAAATCCGCCTGGTTGCGGATGATGAAGTCGTTGGGCTTGCCGGGCATGATGCGATGTGAGCGGCGCATGATCGTCTGGATCTCGGCCATCGCCGCTTCCACGCTGTCTTCGCTCATGGCGAGCACGTTGATGTCATTCAACCGGTCCGTACCGAACACCCGGAACCGTCCGGTCTGGAACGGAATCAGCACCTGGTCGTCGGGGTCGCCCATTCCGGTCACCTGCCCCTTGGGCGCAAGTACGCCGATCACGGTGAACTGCAGCCCGCGAATGCGAATCGCCTCACCGACGATCTGACTGGGATCGGTGACACCGAGATTTCCGAGGACGGTTGCACCGAGCACCGCCACGCGGCGGCGGGCATCATCGTCCTGCGTGGTGAACATCGTCCCTGCAGCGATGACGTACTTTCGGACATCGAGGAAGTTCGGGGTGGTGCCGGTGACGGAGCTGTTGGAGTTCTGCCGGCCCCACTGGACCATGAGCCGTGAATCCTGCTGCGGTTGGATTGAAGTGATCCGGGTACTGCGTTCCTGTAGCAGTTTCACGTCATCCATCGTCATGCGCTTTGCATTGTCGATCTGTACGCCGCCCTGGGCGACACGCTGTGGGTTCACCTGAAGCAGCGTGGTGCCGAGCTTGGCAATGCGATCCCGCACCGACTGCTGTGCGCCCGTGCCCAACGCCACCATCGCGATGACGGCGCCAACCCCGATGATGATGCCGAGCATCGTGAGCGCGGACCGCAGCTTGTTCGCGCGGAGCGACGCAAAGGAGAGACGCAGGATCTCGATGAGCATGGCGATGAGTGCAGGTGACAGCGCGCGTCGTTGTTCCGTAAGCCCTACGTGCAGCGCCAGCGAAACGATGGATTGGCGTCCTCGGCGACCGGGGCCAGGGCTCCTGTTCGCGGACACAACCCGGCAAGATTTTCCGGAAGGTGTGCTCGCATCGCACTTACGTCCCCCGACGGTTCAGGGAGGTCGTCTCGCATCGTGCTCATGGCAGCCGACACCGCCTCCAACCCAGCTCGCCCGTGCTCCACCTCAGCGCGCCCCTGCTCCACCTCAGCGCGCCCCTGCTCCACCTCAGCGCGCCCCTGCTCCACCGCAGCGCGCCCCTGCTCCACCGCAGCGCGCCCCTGCTCCACCTCAGCGCGCCCCTGCTCCACCTCAGC
>JBDUCM010000010.1:0-65803 GCA_040003455.1 bacterium | reverse complement strand
GGCCTTGCCTCAGTAGTGGCGTGCGGCAACACCGCGCTGGTGGCGGGGAGCAGAACGAACGCGACCGCGATGGCGGCGCGCGAGGGACTGGCGAGACGCATGATTTAACTCCGGACGATGACGAGGCATGAGCGCCCACTGCAGCCCGAAAGTTCCGTAGCGCAACCGGCGCCCGCAACCAGCCCGTACTGGTCTGCTACGGCGCAGGGCGGTCCCTGGAACGCCGGGCGACGGTCTCCGCGCCAACTCTGGATGGGAGTACGACCGAGCCGGAATTGCTGAGTGCGATACTTACCTGGTGGCAGGCCAGTGCCCTGAGGTCGCCTGCTGGGTAATATGAATAGCACCCCGCGGTACCGAACACAGCTGGAAACTGTTGCAAGTAGCAGAGCGGAGCGGACGGGGTGCGATTGCAACATTGCTGGACCGAGTAAAGGGACGCCGGTAAACGGTGCACAGGACGTGTAGAATGGGGAGCGTCGAGCGATCGGCGTCTCCCCATTCGCGCTTCGTGCGATCACGCTGTAGGACACGGCCCGGGATCGTTGGCATTCCTGCTGCTTTGCAGCGCGCCTTCCGGAGGACGGTTCCCGCCGTTGGTCTGCGATTCCGTGGTGCCATAGAGCAATCGTCCTGGAACGGCAGAAAAGGAGGAGTTGGCGGGCTTGAGTCTGGGATAGCAGTTCCGCTTGAAGTCGTTCCACACCTCCACGTTCTGAAACAACAGGATGTATTTCTCCTCCATGATCGCCTGGAGGGTCACGGCCCTGATCGGCTTTCCGTACTTGGTTCGCACGGCGTTCAGGAACGGCTGCGCTGCTACAGGGCCCGAGATCGCGAGCACCGCCTCGGCGATGATGAGCTGGTTTTCCGCCCACGTGACGAGAGGCTGGGGAAAGGTCACGTTGCTGGTGCGGGCGGAGCCAAAGATGGGTGATACCTGATCGGCGGGAGTATTGTTCGTCACGGCGTCGTGGCCGCCATAGGTGCCCAGCGGGTTCCTGGCGAAGTACTCGGGGCGCCGCGGATCGTTGTCCGCGTTCATCAAGTCGGCCAATACTTTGCCGGCGACCAGGTCATTGCCGAAGGATGTGAGCTGGAACTGCGCCCAGAGATTTCGCTCGGAGGTCGCGTTGCTGTGCACCGCGAACAGGTCGTTCGAGGGAGAGCTCAAACCCCTGGTGGCGGAGGACAACGCCAATGCGTACTGGCCCGCCCCCGCCGTCTCTACCGTGTGGAG
The DNA here is from genome assembly GCA_040003455.1 of bacterium. Classification (GTDB taxonomy): domain Bacteria; phylum Gemmatimonadota; class Gemmatimonadetes; order Gemmatimonadales; family Gemmatimonadaceae; genus AG11. Next base: position 64,563 of record JBDUCM010000010.1, on the reverse strand, counting down.
GTAGAGTCGCGCCTTGATGGTGAACGCAAGCTGTATCCACCGCGCCTTGTCGCCGCCGTAGAGATAATCGGCGACCCCGGGTCCGGCGCCCGAGCCGGCGAGATCCGCGATGGCCCTGTCGAGAAGCGACTGAAGCGAAGTGTAGATCGCCATCTGTCCGTCGAACGTGGGTGTGGGGCTGCCGCCCGCCGCGTCAGAATATGGAATATCGCCCCAGATGTCCGCGCCCCACCCCACCTGCATGGCCTCGAGCACCTCGAGCACACCGAGATAGACATTGTCCTCGTCGGCTGAGGCACTGGCCTCTGCGGTCTTGAGGGAGATGAGGCCTCCGCGCGTATAGATCGCATTGAAGTCGGCGTTGAAGGTGGTACCACTGATGGCGTAGTGTCCCTGCGCCTCCACAAAGCGGCCACCAATACCCGCGCACTGCTGCACCCATTGGCAAATCACCATGGCGACGGCGCCTTCCTGCTGGTCGATCATTTGCGCCTCAATGCCCGCGAGTAGTTGGTTGCGGGTGGCGGTGCTGGGAGTGTTCGGATCATGAACCGCCGCGGAGTCCGTGAGAAAATTGCCGCACGCGGTAGCGCCAGCACACATCATGAGGCCCACGGCGACGACTAAGCGCATGGAAAACATTGACGCCCGCATCATCGGTTCAACGAAATGGTGAGCACGAGTGAGCGAGTCTGCGGCAAGTTGAAGTAATCCGCGCCAGCGACGCGGCTGATCGAGCCACCAAGGCTCGTCTCGGGATCGAGTCCGGTGTACCTCGTCCACGTGTAGATGTTTCGGCCGGCGATGCGCACGTCGAGGGTGGTGAGCCCGAGGGCGCGCGAGACCCAGGCACCTTCAAACGAATAGCCGACCGAGATTTCACGCAGCTTCACGAATCCGGCATCTTCGATGCACTGCTCGTCGATCCCTGAGAACGGGCATGGGGCGATGTCGTTACGATACCAGTTCTCGCCGATCGGCACGGCCATATTCGCTCCGGGGCCCGTCACGGGTCCTGGATACCATCCCGGCGACCCGAAAACCTGGAGGTTGCCCGTACAATCGGAGTTGAGCGTGGCGCCGCCGGTGCATATGGCGCGGTGCTGCGTGTCGAAGTGAGTGCCATAGCCCCAGAGTGATCCCTTCGTACCGTTGTGCATCTGGCCGCCATGCTTGATATCCACTAGTCCGGACAGGGACAGCTTCCTGTACTTGTAGGACGAATGCACGTTGCCCGTCCACTTGGGCGCCGGATCGCCGAGGACTCGTTGGTCGAGCGTCTCCCCACACGGGCGCCCGATGTCCACCGAACACTTGGTACCGTCGTCGATGTAGAGCGTGCCGACCGGTTTGCCAACACACGCGGCGGCGAGGACGCCCACCGGCAGTTCGTTCGGATTGCTCAAGCCACACCGAATCATGCCGTATCCGTAGAACACGCCGAGCGGCGAGCCTTTCCTCGCTACGTTCTGCACGGTGCTCGCATCGAGGGTGACGAAGTCTGCGCCGGCGATGTCGACCACGATCGACTGCGTACGAGCCCACCCGAGGCCGATGTCCCACGCCTGCGTCGCGGTGCTAAGGGGACGCAGGTTGAGTGACAACTCCGTACCACTGTTCTCGAGGATCGCAACGTTCCTTGCCTCACTCGAGAATCCAGAGGAGGGCGCCGTGGGCGTGATGAGGATGACGTCGGTGGTGTGCTGCTTGTAGAAGGTGGCACTGAGATCCGCCTTGTCGCGCAGGAAGCCGATGTCGAATCCGCCCTCGAGCTCCGCAGTGCGTTCTGGCTTCAGTGTCGTGGCAGCCTTGGTAGTGGTGAAGAACAAACCACCTCGGCCACTTTGCGTTGGCGTCAGACCGGTCCCCGGCGTGACCCCGGCGGTCAGGCCCGTCCCGTTGAATGTTGGCGACGTGAGGTAGGGCGCGGGCTCCTGTCCCGCCTGGCCGTATGACATGCGCAACTTGCCGTAGGTGAGCGCGTGCCAGGGATTCACGACGTTCGTGAAGGTGTACGCGACGCTGGCCTTCGGAAACCAGTTGCGCCCGTTCTGCGAACCGAAAGTCGTCGAGCCGTCGTTGCGCAGAGCGCCGGTGAGAAAGAGCTGCTGGAAGAGGTCGAGGCTGAGTTGCCCAAAGTACGCCTCGTCGTGCACGAGGGTCCGGTAGTCGCTCGGGGGATCACGAGAGATGGTGTTCGCGATGCTGTTGAATCCGGGCACGACTATCGTGCGGCCAACGGTGGAGAATGTGTTGAAGCTGCGCGCATTGAGGTTCTGGCCGAGGGTCACGGTGCCGGCGACGTCGTCATGGATGTGGTACCGCGCGGTGGCCGTAAGGTTGTGATCCCAGCCGCCGTTGGTGATGTAGCCTTCCGTGATGCGCCCACCCGCGGCAACATCCGAGCACTCCGCGGGGCATACCTCCAGCCGGCGATCATTCGTGTAGTCCGCCCCGAGCGTGTAGTTGAACTTCAGCCAGCTGTTCGCGATCCATTCCGCATTCACGTTGCCGAACGTCCGCGAGTTGTCGGCTTCATTCAACTCCTCATAGAGTGAATAGATGGGATTGTTGAAGCCGCGCGTCTGGCCAACGGTGGTGATTTCGGGATCGGGTAGGCGATAGGAACGATGGAGCCCTGAGGTGGGATCGACGTAGGGAAAATTGTTGAAGTCGGGCGGCGTACGAAGGAGCCCGACGAGGAGTCCGTTCGCATTGTTGCCACGCTGCGTGAAATGTCCCCGCGTGTCGGCGTAGGCGACACTGGCACCAACGGTGAACGTCTCGGCGAGCTTGTGGTTGGCGTTGAGGCGGGCCGTTGAGCGGTCGAAATAGTTGTTCGGACCGAGGAAGACGCCCCTGTTGTCGTTCACATTACCCGCGAGATAGAAGGTGGTGCGATCACTTCCTCCCGACACGGAAATGACGCCGTCGTTCTGGTGCCCCGGGCGGAATGCTTCCTTCGCGTGGTCGAAGGCCGCGCCCACTATGGCCGGGCCCCAGCTTCCGTTGCACGCACTGCTGGGAGAGAGGGTCGTGGTGGAGCGACAGGTGGAAGACAAGATGTTTGCCTGCCCCTGGCCGTATCGCGCCTGAAGTGGGTAGAGTCGAGTGACGTCGTCGCTCGTCACCGAGGACCGCAACGAATACCTGGCCGGGCCGGCTCTGCCTTGCTTCGTCGTGATGAGCACCACGCCGTTTGCCGCTCGGGCGCCATAAATGGCGCCCGCCGACGCCCCCTTCAGGATCTCGACGGACTCGATGTCGTCGGGATTGACATCCACCATGCGATTCGGTTGCGATGTCCCCTCGATCTCCCCGCCGTTGTCCTGACCACCCTGGCCCGCAGCGCCCGCGTCGACAGGATTGAAGTTGGTGGTGGAGAAGCTGCTGTTGTCCATCGGAACGCCATCGACCACAAACAATGGCTGCACCGATCCCCGTATCGTGCGCAGGCCACGAATTTTGATGCTTGCGGATGCACCGGGATCGCCGGCAGACGAGGTCACGTCAATGCCTGGTGTCTTCGCCGCCAACGCCCGTACCACGTTGCTTTCGTTCGACCTGACGATGAGTTCCGCTGACACGGCGCTGCGCACGCTGCCCAGCTTCTCGACTTGAGTGACCGTTCCGGCGCCGGTAGTCACGACCTCGCCGAGTTGCAGCGGGTTGCCCTCGAGCGAGAAGTCTTGCGTCATCGGGCCATTCACCACGATGACGTTCATCGTGCGCGGCTTGTATCCAACGCGGCGTGCCGTGATCGTCACCGCGGCCCATGGCATTCGCGCCGCCGGGATGACGATGACATACCGTCCGTCATCGCGCGCGATCGCGGCGAGCCCCAACTCGGTGAGGGACACCGTCGCCCCTGACAGCGCGATACCACCGTCCATGGTAACGCGCCCGCTGATGGTGGCTCCGACCTGCGCAGTGGCACGGTGTGCCCACAGTGTGGTGAGCACGAACAGCATCAAGCATCGTCGGGGCGGGTGCCGCATGCTGTCTCCGGGCGAGGTGGGTCGTCGCATGGGCGAACGAGAGGTGTCACCCGCATGGAAGGCGGGCCACGAGCCCACCATATGCCTGGCGCGGGGCACTGTCAAACAAAGCCCGCCCACTGTTTCTGTGGTGGCAGTCGCATTCGCATCAGCGTACAGCGGCAGGCTCTCGCCGTGTTGCGGAGCGAGTTCAACCGCGATGTCTCGTGCAAGGTTGAGTGCGTCTGAATTTCTTTTTCCAAGTTTCTCGTCGATTTGCGCGACCACGGCACGCCGTCTGCCAATCACCGAGTTCGGTTAGATCTGCGACGACCCTCGTCGCACCCGCAACCTCGCCCGCGGGGAACGAGAACATTGGGCGAAGGCGACGGAGGACAAGGATGAAGACCAGGAACTTTGCGTTGTGTGCACTCGGCCTCGCGGCCGCCTTCTCACTCGGCGGCAGCGTGACGGCCTCGGCCCAGCGCGCCACATCGCCCACGCGCATTCCCGTCCGCAAGGACACGAAAAAGGATACCGCCGTGACCGTAGTCAAGACGGACACGGTGAGGGTTGTACGCGTGGACACCGTGATGTCTCCACCGCGCGTTGAAACGCGCACGGTCACAGTGCATGACACCGTGACGAAGATTCAAATGGAGATGCTTCCCGAACAGAAGTTGCCCGGCGTGTACTTCGGGCTAGGTGCCGGCATCGCGTCGCCGTTCCAATCGTGGCGTGGCTCCACGAAGGATGGCCCGGTCATCCAGGGACAACTCGGCTGGTTCCCGAAGAACGGCGCACTGGGCCTGCGCGTTGACGGCGACTATGCATTCCTCGCGCACCGCGCGACGGATTGTCCCAATTGCCCGGACCCGAAGCTATTGAGTGGTTCCGCAGACCTCGTGCTTCGACTGCCGCTCGATCGTAAGAGCCCGCTCAATCCCGTCATCTACTTCCTCGGCGGCGGTGGTCTCGACAAGTTCAGCGACTTCCTGCCATACCGTAATAGCGACAACGCGATCGTGACCGCCGGTTCGGATACGTACCTCCAGTACCCGGGTAACGTGCTGACGGCGACGACCGCCGGTGACAAGTCGCTCTTCTACCACTATGACGCAGGTTTTGGTCTGGACTTCAACGCCGGTCCGGCGCACATGTACCTGGAGTCCAAGTACGTTTCGATCAGTACGACAAACGGCAATTCGCACTACTTCCCGATCGTCGCGGGCTTCAAGTTCTACTAGTTGCCCCGTGGTAATCAGCAGTACCGCTGCGGAGGACGTGAACATCACGTTCTCCGCAGTGTAGTTTTCACCATGATGCGAGCCATGCTGAATCGTTCCGTTCTTCCATCGATGCTGTTCCTCGCCGCGCTCGCTGCCAGCGCGCACGCGCAAGGTACAGTTCGGCGAACATCCGACTCGGTACGCGTGAACGGACGCGCGACCCCCGATTCGGCTGGTGTAGTTGGCGGCCGCAACTGGTTCACCACGCTGATGCACAAGATCGCCCGGCGTAGCGACGACTCCACGTCGGCTGTCGCACAACTCGAGTCGGCTGGCGCGGACACGAGCGCGGCGGCGAGCATCGTCGTCGCGACGGAAGGGACCACTACTGCGCGCGCTTTCAAGTCGAAGAAAGACAGCCTGCTCTGGGACGGCGCGAAGACTATCGCCGAAAAATCCGTGGGCTACCGCGTAGTAGTCGACCTGTTCGACCGCGAACTGCACGTCATCGACGGTGAGGACACGGTGCGGACGGCGCCTGTTGCCACTGCAATGAACGCCACCCTGGAATACGGTGGTCGCGTTTGGCGTTTTCAGACGCCACGCGGCGTACGAATAGTGCGTGGCAAGGACAAGGATCCAGTCTGGACGCCACCCGAGTGGCATTTTGCCGAGGTTGCGCTCGAGCATCATCTGAAGCTGGCGACGCTTCAGCGAGGGCGGACGGTCAAACTCAAGGACGGCACGAAACTCCTCGTGGAGGGCGACGAAGTCGGCATCATTCGTCCGGGCACCAAGGAGTTCGTGCCAATGGTGCTCGATGAGCACGTGGTATTCGACAGCACGCTCTTCATACCGCCTGGCGGCACCAAACAGCGGACCATCGAAGGAGAGCTCGGCCACTTCCGGCTGGACCTTGGAGACGGCTATCTCTTGCACGGCACGCCATACGCCAAGTCAATCGGCGCGGCAGTTACGCACGGATGCGTGCGCCTGCGCGACGAGGACATCGAGTGGCTGTACGAGAATGTGCCCGTTGGCACGAAGGTCTACATTTACTAGGGCTCGCTGCGAGGATTCCGCCACACCGGTACGGCGAGGCCACCAGCATCCTCATAGAACGCGATGCTGCCAGGCGCGTACCGCTTCGTGAGCAGGATGATCTGGCCAGTGTGCAGCGAGAAATGTTCGACGACGTGATACACCGCCTCGAACACCGTGACGTCGCGACCCTGGATGAGCCGGTGTGTCGCAAGCTCGCCCTGATCCAATGCGCCGATCACCGCATCAGCTTGATCGAGCGTCCGACGCAAGGACGCGAATAGCGTGTCGGCATCCGCACCGTCGGTTGCATGGAACTCGGCGGCGCGTTGCCGCGCGTCAGGAGCGCCGCCAACGCGGCTGACTATCCATTGCCTGACATTCCCCTCCAGATGCAGCAGCAGATTCCCGATACTGTTCGAGTCGCCATCGGACCGAAGCCAGATAGACTCGGACGGAAGTGCGTCCAGACACCGGCGAATCTTGGTGGGATACTCGAAGGCCAGGTAGTGTCGAGACCGCTCGATAAAAGCCGCTGCGATATCCATGATGCGATGCAAATGGTTGGTCGGTTCGCGGTCGGCGGCTACCGCAGCGCCTTGCCCTCGTCCCCGAGCTGAAAAACCGGGAGCTTGAGCCCCCACCAGATAGACGCGAAGCGCAAGACTGCGCACACGGCCATCGCTACAAACGACGCGTTGGGCCGCGACACGCCTGCAGCTTCCAATAGAAAGTACGTACTCGTGCCGGCAATGGCAGCCGTGGCATAGAGGTTACCGCGTCGGAGCACCAGCGGAACCTCCGCAGTCAACACATCACGCACCACGCCGCCCGCTGTGCCAGTCACAGTACCGAGCAATACGCAGCTTATGGCCGGCAAGGGGGCTGCCTCCGCGATCTGCGCGCCCACCACACTGAACAGCGCAAGACCGAGCGCATCGGCGACGAGCAGCGCCGAGTGCGGCGCCGGTCGCCAGCGGACGTATGCCACGGTAAGCAGCGCCGATGCGATGATGACAATGAGATAGTTGGGGTCCGCCAGCCAGAAGATCGGGTGGCGGTTCAGCAGGACATCTCGAATGGTGCCGCCGCCAATCGCCGTGACGACGCCGAGCACCATGACGCCAATGAGATCCAGCCCTCGTCGTCCCGCAGCGAGCGCGCCACTAATGGCGAACACCCCCGCGCCGACCATGTCCAACAGGTACCGGAGCACAGGGCAGGCTGAGGGCCGCTACGGCTTGATCTCGACCGGAGTGCCGATCGGCACCACGCTCCAGATCTGCTCGATCTCCTCGTCGGTCAGTGCGACGCACCCGTTGGTCCAATCGTGCTCGCGGTGTGTCGCGCCGGCCGCGCCCAAACCATTCGGAAGCCCATGGATCATGATATCGCCGCCGGGCTCGGCGCCTGCCTTCGCCGACCGCGCGCGGTGCGCGGCGTCCGGATAGGAGATGTGCAATGCGAGGTGATACTTGCTGTTTGGTTGGCGCGCGTCGATGTAGAAAATGCCCTCGGGTGTGCGCTGGTCACCGGCGCGCACCTTGTCGCCTACCGGGTTGCCGCCGAGCGCAACCAGATACGACTGCATTGCCTTGCCGTCGCGAAATAACGTGAGGCGATGCGCGCGCTTCTCCACGACGATGCTGTCGACGAGCCCAATGGGCGGTGGCACGAGCGTGAGTGCGGTCGTCGCCGGCGCGGCGGCCGAAACGGGCGCAGCTCCGGCGAGTGAAGCGGACAGGACGCTTACGAGCAGTGCAGACAGCATGTTGCGGGATGGAAGTTGAGTCAATGTATACACCTGCACAGCGCAGGTTCCAATGTCAAACGGCGTAACGCCCTGCCATATGAGACGAGCGGCCGCAGAAAGGGTTGCTCGCAAATCAGGCTACGGGAATGCGCGCCGAATTGCCACAGTGCGCTCCAGCTCATCACGGGACTGGAGGATCTTTTCCCTGAGATCGCGCGCCAATTGCGGCCGGCTCGCGAGCATCCGATCAAGCTCGGCGAGGGCATCTGGCGACCGTTGTCCGTCGATGGTCGCGCCGACCCAATTGCCGAGGAAGAAAATGCGGCGATTTTTCTGGATCCATGGTAGGCTGTCCAGGGCCGGCACCAGATATTGCCGTGTCAGCAGTTCCTGCTCGGGTTCGTGAAACGCGCGGAGGCTAGCCGTGACCCAGTCCTCGTTCAGGTCATGATCACCAAAGTATCGTGCCCAATACGCGGCCTTTGTGGCGGAGTCGGCACGGGCGGCGCCCGCGCCGAAAGCGCGTCGCCGTCCTTCAGTGGACGAATCGCGTACGGCCTCGTCCGTCAGGCGGCGCTCCGCCGTTGGTGCACCGCGCGCCATGAGTGCGGTGACCATCGACCAGCGGGTGGGAGGCCGGAGCGGAGAGCCTGCCACATTCGCGCTGTCGAGCAAGGAATTCAGCGTCGCCAGCGCCGCCGGACTCTGGGCCAGCCCGATGTACGCATCGAGATGGTTCTTCCTGATGCCGTAAGTTCGCGCGCTATCGTTGGCACCGAGCAGGAGGACGCGCTCGACGTCCGCGACCATCTTCGCGCGTTCCACCGTCGACATATACGCCGACATCGCCCGCGAAAGGCGGCCGAGCAACACCGGGACGAGCTGCTCATCCGTCTCACGTGGTAGCTCGCGGATGACCAGGCGGGCGAAGCGCGCCGGAGCAAGCTGCGCATCACGCACCTGGTCCCACAGCGCTCCCCATAGCATTGCGCGCAGGAAATCATCCTTCACCAAGCCGATATTCGATTCCAGCCACGTCACGCTGCGCGCGTCGAAATGCGCGATGGCATAGCCAAAGTCGCCCGCGTTTGCGAACACGAAGTTCGGCGCGGGCTTGCCCTTGACCCCCACTTCCGTGACGCGGCCCTTGAGCTCCACCGGCAGGCGCTCGACGTGGTCGGGATATCCCAGCAACACCTCCACGCGCGCGGGCCATGGCGCGGGGCCTGACAGTCCGTGCGCCGGGGTCTGGGTGAGAGCCAGCCGCACAATGCGACCATCCCGCACATCCAGCAGTTGGTCAATTTTCGGCATGCCGGGCCGGAGGATGTAGCTCTGCCCCCACGTGTCGAGCGACCTGTGCCCTGCCCTGCCGACGGCGCCGAGAAGGTCGCGCCATGTTGCGTTGCCATAGGCGTGCGCGCCCAGATAGTCGCGAAGACCGTCCCGAAACGCCGTGTCGCCCACGAGGTAGTTGAGCTGTTTCAGAATGCCTGGGGCCTTGTTGTAGACGATCGCGCCGTAGTTGCTCTTGGCCTTGTCGAGATTGTCCAACGCCTGCCACACCGGTGTCGTGCCCGTGGACGCGTCCACGGAGTAGGCCGCAGGCTTGTTGCGCAAATAGAAGGTCTTCCAGGCGTTGGCGGCTGGATTGAGGTCCGCCTGCATGACGGCCGCCAGGTACGTCGCAAACCCCTCCTTGAGCCAGAGGTCGTCGAACCACTTCATCGTCGTATAGTCGCCAAACCACTGGTGCGCGACTTCGTGATCGATGGTCGCCTCGCGCCCCAGGAGTTGGGAAAGCGTGGGGCGCTCGCGAAAGATGAAACTCTCCTCGTTGTAGAACACTGCGCCAGGATGCTCCATCCCGCCAAACGGAAATGCGGGCGCAAGCAGGAAGTCGAACTTCTGGAAGGGGAACGCACGCGCTGTGTACTTCTCCAGCCATGCGATGGCGCGCCCATTCAGCGCGATGAGGGTATCCGCCTCCACTTCCCGGGCGCGCGATGCCCTGCTGTAGAGTGAGATCGTACGGCCGTTCACCACTGCGGAACGCACATTCCATGGCCCGGCCGCAAACGCCACCAGATAGGTGCTGATCGCATCCGATTCGGCAAAGTGATGCGTCAGCACCGCGGTCGAATCCACACCCACCACCTTGCCGTTCGCAACCGCAGTCCATCCGCGTGGGGTCACGAGCGTGAGGGACACGCGCGCTTTCAGGTCCGGCTGATCAAAACAGGGAAACAGCTGGTTTGCGTCGGCAGGCACTAGCAGGGTGTAGAGGTACTCGGCGTTGTCCGTCGCATCGTGGAAGCGAATGATGCTCGCCCCGGCCGGCGCGACGGCGGACTCGAAGTCGAGTACCACCTCGTTTTCTCCCTGCCTCAGCGATGCAGCGGGAAGTACGAGGTGGCCGTTCAATGCCCTCGGACGCAATGGGACGCTGTTGACCATGACGTTGGAGTATCCGATTCCGCGGAAATCCAGAATGACGTCAGCGGCAACCCGCACACGAAAGCGCACGACTGCGTGGCCCATCGCGGTGTCGCGGCGGGTGACATCGAGGCGCAATGCGTAGCGGACATCGGCGAGCTGCAACGCCCGTCGTTCGGCAAGGGCATGCGACACGCCCGGCCCCGTGAGAGAATCAGCGGCAGCAAGCGGACTCGCGGTGAACAGCATCGCGACAAGGAACAACAGGGACATGAGAGCGAATGGCAAAGGTGACGTGCCGGGTACTATGGCTCCTGGTCGCCTACGATGTCCACTCGGCTTGCCTCATGATCATCCGCTCCTTGTCGCGAGCCGCATCATGTCAGCGCGCATTCGGTTCGTGATGTACCGGATCCAACGGTGCGCCGGGGCTCACGGGCGTGGGTGGAATGGACGCCGGCGGCGTGTTGGGTGCAGTGACCGGGCGTGTGGGAGGACGACCAGTGCGCGGCGCCGGAGCGGACGGCCGCCCCCCAGGATACCAGGTTGGTGCCGGGCCGTCCGCGAGCAACCGAACGGCTGCCGCCCCTGCACGAATGACACCCGTCATATGCGGAAAGTCCACGCGCGACGCATCGTCCGCCACGGTGTGGTAGTCGTCGTGCATGTTGTACGACGAAAGTGTGTGTGCCGGCACGCCCGCCTGCGCGAACGCGATGTTGTCGCTGCGCGTGAAGAAGCTCTGATCCAGGCGCCGATCCGGCACGATGGGGAGGCCCGCGGCGGCGAACATTGTCCCCATCGTCGAGCGATCGAAGCCGGTGAGCCAACCCCGGCCTGGTCCGCCGGCAAGTGAATCGGGACGACCGATCATCTCGATCTCGAGATTGGCCGTCATGCTCGCAATCGGCGCTACGGGATGCGCGAGATACCAGCGCGTCCCGATGAGGCCGACTTCCTCCCCGGTCGTCGCGGCAAAGATGACGGTGCGGCGGGGCCGCTGACCTTGCGCCATCGCGCGCGCAATCTCGATGACGGCTACAGTGCCGGAGGCATCGTCGTCGGCGCCGTTGAAGATCGAGTCGCCCTTGGCGCCGCTGCTGATGCCGAGGTGGTCGTAGTGGGCATCCACAAGGATCACCGAGTCCCTCAGCCCAGGGTCACTGCCTCGCAGAATACCAATGACATTCACGGCGTTCCGTCGCTGCGAAGCAGGGACGGTATCGAGCGCAGCGAAGCTGGAGTATGCCACGGGGCGTTCGCGCGTACCCTGCATCACAACGGCCAAGGGCACGCGCTGGAAGAAGCCGCTGTCACCAGCAGGCTCGAGCCCGATGCGCATCATTTCATTGGCAATGATCCGCGCTGCCTTGGCAGACCCTCGCGAACCCGTTGCGCGTCCTTCAAGCGAATCATCGGCAAGTGCGGTGAGCAATCGCCGAACGTCGCCCTCGGTGATGGCCGATCCCGCGGCAGACACCGCGACCGGCGCATTGGTCACCACCACTGGCGCCGAGCACCCGAGCGGCGCAAAAGCAGCGGCCAGTACGAGAGCCAGGGCCAAGCAACGATTCATGCGCATGACAGATGTGCGTGAGAGTGAATGGATTCATCGGGTTAGTTCGAACTACCATGCATCAACCAATACGCGATCGCGGCCAGCCCAAGCGCAATGGACGCTCCCCCTGCGAGCCACACCCATGGCGCGCCCCTGAGGCGTTCGTCTGAATAATTTTCGCGCGCACGACGTTCTCGCCATGCCGCCAGTGAGCCGGTCCCAGCGACCAACGCCACGAACGCCATGCGGGACGTCATGCCCGCACTGACACGCGCGGGCATCAGTAGATGTCCCACGCCCATTCCTACACCGGCGAGCAGTCCAGCGTTCGTGAGGCGGGTGAGGAGCCGACCATCCATTGCGCCTGCCTCGTTGGCGGGTACGGGATCAGGCGTGCGAGCGCGTGTTCAGTGTGGTACGCGAACTCAGACGAGTACTGCGGCCATGATGCAATGCCAGGAGACTGGGCACCTGCGCGGTGCCCGACTCGGTCAGCGTGTAGCGCAGCCCATCGTACCCCATCAAGCCCATCAAGGCGAGCTCAATGAACGCGATGCCCGTTTCCATCTGGACAGGGATCCCCATGACCAATGCGGCAAACGCCAGGGGCGGTGAGGCCCAGCGCCTTCACGACCGTGGAATACGCCCTGGGGATTGCGCTGAAATACGGCGCCGATGCGCCCGTCCGTCGATAGGCATACGCGAACCGAAGTCACCACGAGCGCCACACGGCTATCAGGTTGCGGCGCGGCACCACCACGAACCCATCGCAGTGAGCCGCTCGGCCAGGGCTTCCACGCTGACAGTGGTATCCACCCGCCGATCAATCCAGCGAGGTGAACGTGATATCAGTGTCGATGGGCTTGCCGTGCCGCCATACGCCCTCGCCTCCGCGCGGAGGAAACAGCGCCTCGAATCTCACCTCGAGATGTTGTGGCGCGTCGGCGAAGGTGGGTCGCAAATCGTCGAGTACGGCACTGTACGCCGCCTCGTGATCGTTGGCCGAAACGATGCCCACATGAATTGGGTGCGCGAACCGCTGCATCTCCAGCGCCCCTGGAATCTTTTCAGCGACGTAGTAGACGTAGGTGTTCATCTGCCTCCGAGTGGGTCCTACAGCGGCTGTACGGTGAAGACGATTACCGCGTTCGGAGGTATCGGTCCGTTTCCGGCCGCTCCATACCCGAGCACCGGTGGAATGATGAGCTGCCGCGTGCCGCCCACCTTCATTCCCAGCAAGCCCTCGTTGAATCCGGGGATCAAATTGCCGGGGACCGTGAAGCCCGGGAGCGTGCCCGCGTCGAAAACGGAGCCGTCGGCGAGCGCACCCGAGTACTTCACGCTCGTGAGCTTTGTACCGGCTGCGATCGTGGCGCCGGTTCCAACCACGACGTCGCGATAGTAGAGGCCGTCGGACGTCTTCGTTGAGGCGGAAAGGTTCACGCCGAGCGACGAAGCGAATGTGGTCTGTTCGATGGGCACGGAAGTGATGGACTCTGAGCTGCCGCAGGCCAGTATGGACAGCGGAACGAACATGGAAACAAGTGTGCGAAGACGCATCGGTGATCTCAGTACGCGTGAAGTTGATCTCAAGACTAACGAGGGAGCGGCGGAGGGTCAGCCCACGCCACCTTGCTCACGGTCACGCCGAACAGGGACGCGCTTGCCTTTGATGGTCGTAGCACGAAGGGTTTCAATGATACCATCGGCAATCTCGTCGGGCACCTCGACCAATGCAAAGCGGTCCGTGATCTGGATTGCGCCGATTGCACGGGCATCCACGCCGGCCTCATTCACGATCGCACCCACCAGATCGGCCGGCCGAATGTTGGAGTTGCGACCCGCACCGACATAGATGCGCGCCACATCCCACTCCGGTGTGATCCGTTTGCCAGCCTTGTCGCCGGACTTGCCGGCGCCCTTCCCCTTCGAACCGGCTTTTGCTGCCTCGTGTCGGCTCGATCCCGCCTTGAAGGTGGGAGCACGCTCGCGCTTGTTATCGTGACGTGAGGCGGGCCGATCCGGACGTAACGATACGGAGGGAATTTCCTCCGCATCAGCACCGTCCTTCGCATCCGCCATTTTCACCGCGGCCGCGGCCACGTCCATGATGTCGAACTCCTGCGCCAGCGAGTCCACAACCGCACGGAAGTGTTCCAGGTCTCCGCCCAGGATCGCCTCGCGCAACGACGTTTTCGTCATCTCGATGCGACGCGCCCGGAGGTCCGCCACGGTCGGCACCGTGGCGATTTCGATCTTCTGCTTGGTGAGGAATTCGATGTTGCGCAGCAGGCGATGCTCGCGCGGCTCGGCCAGGGTAATAGCCACACCTTCCCTGCCGGCGCGCCCTGTGCGACCAATCCGGTGCACGTACGCCTCTGCGGCACTCGGCACGTCGTAGTTCACCACGTGGGATACGTGCTCCACATCGAGTCCACGCGCCGCGACGTCCGTGGCGATGAGCAATTCCGCGGTGTTTGCGCGGAATTTCTTCATGACGCGATCGCGCTGCTCCTGCGAGAGTCCTCCGTGCAGCGCCTCCGCGCGGTATCCGCGGCCGTTCAGCGTCTCGGTGAGTTCGTCCACTTCGGTGCGGGTGCGACAGAACACGATCGCCGACGTGGGATTCTCCACGTCGAGCACTCGCCCGAGCGTCGCGTTCTTGTGCGCGCGACCAACGATGTACGCCACCTGGCGTACACGGGGCGCGGAACCGGCCGGCACCACTTCACGGTCGATGCGCACGCGCACCGGGTTCTTGAGATGCTTGTTGGCGATGTCCGCGATGCGAGGAGGCAGCGTGGCCGAAAACAGTGCCGTTTGCCGCTCGGCGGGTGTGGACTCGAGGATGGCTTCGAGGTCTTCCGCGAAGCCCATGTCGAGCATTTCGTCGGCCTCGTCGAGGATCACCACCCTCACATGCTCGAGGCGCAGCGTCTTCCGCCGGATATGGTCGAGCGCGCGCCCCGGCGTGGCGACCACGACATCAACGCCGCGCTTGAGTTGCCGGAGCTGGGTTTCCATGGGGGCACCGCCGTAAATGGGCACCGCCACGATCCCCATCGCCTTCCCGTACTTGTGGACCGCTTCGGCCACCTGCATGGCAAGCTCCCGCGTCGGTACGAGAATGAGTGCACCAAGGCGCTCGCGCGGCTCCGCGGTTGGCGTTAGCACGTGCAGCAGCGGTAGCGCAAATGCCGCCGTCTTCCCCGTTCCCGTCGCGGCCTGGCCCAGCACGTCTCGTCCGGCAAGGAGGGGCGGAATGGCCTCTCGCTGCACGGGGGTCGGCTCCTCATAGCCCAGGATGGCAAGCGCATCGACGATACGCGGGTCAAGGCCCAGGCCGGAAAAGCCGGCCGCCTGTTCGGGGTTCGAGGTGGTCTCTGTCTTCGGTGTCATCCTTGGAACATAACCGATCGGATGGCTCCGGGCTGATTCCGGGGCTCGGGCGACCTACATTGCGCCATGCCCTTGCCTTTCGAAATTCGCGTGTCGCCCATGCAGGGACAGGGTGCGTTTGCCACCGAACATATTCTCGACGGCGTACGACTCATCGAATACGCCGGCGAACGACTCACGCCGCTGCAAGCAGACGAACGCTATCCGGACGTGGATGGTGAACGCCACCACACATTCTTGTTCGCAATCGACGACGACATCGTCATCGATGCCGCAGTGGATGGCAACGACGCGCGGTTCATCAACCACTCGTGCGATCCCAACTGCGACGCCGTCATCGACGAGGGCCACATCTGGATTGAGACGATTCGCGACATCGAGCCGGGCGAGGAGTTGGCGTATGACTACGCGTACGTGCTTGAAGAACGGCACACGCCAGCCGCCAAGCGTCGATTCCCCTGCAATTGTGGTGCGGCTGCGTGCCGAGGCACGATCCTCGCCAAAAAACGGTAGTCGGAGCCTCGCCAGACCGTTCCGCCGGTCAGGGCAACGAACAGAGATACTGGAGGGCGATCCCGCCCAGCGACCCGCCCAGCGCTGGACCAAACCCCGGGATCTTGTTGACGCTTCGTTCCACGACGTGAGTGCTCTTCTCGTCGGAGTAGAACACATTCTCCTTCGCGGCCAGCGACTTCTTTGCGCAATCGAACGTTGCTGTGGTCTTCGAGCTCGCCCACGTGCCCCGCGACGCCTTCACCGGTGGCGTGAACACCACGCGGACAGTGGCCGAGATCAGGCCGCCCTTCGCCTTCATCACGCTCTTGGGATCAACGGACACCATGTTGCCACTGGCCGTCTTTCCAATCTCCTTCCATTTTTGCTTTTGCCCGTGCGATGCCGAGGATGCCGTCACGAGCAGAATGCTGATCAGTATCAGGGACCGCATGAGTCACCTCGATGGAAAGACGTGTGTGCTACATGTCGTAGTGCGACGCCACGCGCTTGCCAACATAGATGCCGACACCCGTGCCGACGGCTGAAAGGGTCCACGCGGTCATGATGCCGACGAACGCTCCCAGCCACCAGCCGACTGCACTGAACAGCGTGGCGCCAACAAACGCGAGGAGCTTTCCCATACGAGGTCAGGCTCGCCGTGAGGCGGCAAGCTCAGCCTTCTCGCGAAAGGAGAACACCTTTCCGCACTTGACGCAGGCGAAGCTGCCCGTGTGAGCTCCCAGATCGTACAGCTTGGCGAGCTGCGGATGCTCGCAGGGCGCGTCCCCCCAGGCTTCTTGCAGTTCCAGCGCGCGCTTCTGCTTCATCGTGAAAGCTCCTTTCGCATGGCGTCCAGCGTTGCTAACCACATGCAACCTCGCAGGTTGCCTCGCTCAGCGCCAGCGCGCTGGTGCGCTCGACGGTACGTCGCGCGATCCCGGCCAGCCGCTCCGACTACGCATTAGGGGCGGTGTTTGGTTAGATTAGGGTTCACTCGTGAGGAGCAGCGATGATCCGAGGGTTCGAGTTCGAAGAGGATGGGCGGACGTTCTCGTGCAAGGTCGAAGCGCGGCGCGCCACTCCCGATGATGCCTGGTGGTGGTTCGACGTCTCCGGCGATCGCCAGCGTTACGCACCATTCCAGGCCGCGGCGGCAGATACGCAAAAAGCCGTGAAGACGAAAATCCTGGCCTTCTACGCCAACCTGCTCGAGGCGCGAGCCCGCCCCGTGGAGCCGCGAAGCCACTGGGGCCGACGCCCCAAGGCAGCTGAGGCTCCAGCAACCTGATCATTGCAAACGGCGCCTCCCTACGAGGCGCCGTTTGCCAATCCACTCCAATACCGGCCCATCTGCCCCCGCTGTTGCATCACAGCGCCGCTGATTCCCGCAGTGCGCCATGCATTGCCTGTTCGTGAGTGAACCACCCGCATCAGGCCCGGAGTGGCACCGTAGAGTTCAAGCAGAAAGGGACTCTGGGCGTGGTACCACGCGAGCATCCAGTCCTGTTCATCATCCGTGTCCTCCCGCCGCGCCCTGGCATCGAGTTCATCGATGACCGCGCGCATCGTTCCGTCCGGCAAGGCGGCGATCCCGGTATCCCACGGCAGGGCGACGGCTGATCGCCATACCAGAAACACCGCCCGCTTCAGTGCCTCGCGCGCCGAATCCGGATCCGAGAACAGCTCCTCATAGGCTCGAACGATTGCGGGGTATTCCCCGTACAACCCGGATCGCTCGATCTGGCGATCGCGTTCCCCGGCGTCGCCGTGCGCGCCGCCGATGCTGGCCATGATCGCTTCTTCCCAGCCGGCAATTGACGAAAGACTCAGCATGGAGCGCGGGCTATGCGAGCAGCCGAACCGGCGTGCCCCACGGATCCGTGGCGAGCCAGCTGTCGTCGGATGCCACGACATCGTAGCCCGCCCGTGCAAGATTCGTCGCGGTACGAGCGGCATCGTCCGTGGAGGGAAGCACCACGCGCCATTCGACGAGGCGCGCATCTGTTTCAACTGGGCGTGGCGCTGAGGCACCGGCCCAGGTATTCAGCCCGAGATGGTGATGGTAGCCACCGGCAGCGAGGAAAAGCGCACTCGGATACGACCAGACCATCTTGTCCAAGCCCAGTGCCGTATGATAGAACGCTGCCGCTTGGTCAAGATCGCCGACGTGCAAGTGTACGTGGCCCATCGTTGTACCCGCTGGCATACCCGACCATCGCTCACCGCCCGCAGCACGAAGGAGGTCTGCTATGTCGAGCGGCTCGGTGGCCATCTGCAGCTGGCGATCGATGGCAACCCACGTGCTCCGGGGACGGTCGGAATAGACCTCGATGCCAAGGCCATCAGGATCGCGAAGATACAGAGCCTCGCTGACGAGGTGATCCGACGCTCCTGCGCGTTCGTTGATGTCCGCTAGATGTGCTATGAAAGTTCCGAGAGCGGAACGATCGGGAAGGAGAATGGCATAGTGATACAGGCCGAGGCGACCGTGCAGGGGCACATGGCTGGCGCCCTTGCGTTCGGTGAGTTGCACAAGGGGCGTGCCGCCATCGGCGGTCCCGAGCAGCGCCGAGGTAGCCGTCTGGTGCAGTACGCGTAGCCCTAACACATTCTGGTAGTACGCCGTGGACCGCGCGAGGTCCGCGATCTGCAAGGACACGTGACCAAGTTGGGTCGCTCTTGGAAGGCGCCACCCCGCCGGTGGCAGACCGACATCCATGGCGGGATCAATGTCTCGCGCAGCGTCATCGATGGGATCGGTCGTGATCAATGCACGGGTCATGGTCACTCGGGTTTCGTCGGAGAGGAATTGAAAGCGTGCACGCCTCCCTCGCTATACACGGCCGCCAATCACGCCGTCCACGGAGGCTGTACCCGCCCCGCCGAGGAAGAGGGTGAGGGAGGCTGCGAGCAGCATGAGTACGAACTCGTATCCCGTTGGAAGGAAGAACCCATTCGCCATATGAACCAGGACGATGGCGCCGAGCATGTCCACAGCGAGACCAAGTGCGACGAGACGAGTGAGGAACCCGATGGTGAGGGCAATGCCGCCGAAAAACTCGAGGCCGGCAACAAGCGGGCCGGTGACCATGGGCAGGGGCGCTCCCATCTTGGTGAACGCGCCTTGCACACCACCAATACCGTAGACAAAAAGCTTCTGGTACCCATGTGCTGCAAACGTGACGCCGGTGATCATGCGCAGCACGGCGATTCCGACTGCCTGATGACGTGGATGAGCGGTGAACAGCGGTGAAGGCGAAGACATGAGAGTCACCCAAGTGAAGGTTGCGAAGCGAGTGCGACAATCAGTGTTGTAACACGCTTTTGATTCGGAATTTCTACGCCGGAGTGCGAACGAGCGCGAGGAGCTCGATCAAGGCGCGCAGTTGCGCCTTGGTCAGATGGCCAACCGCCTGTCGATGCGCCTCCATGACCGGCCCGTCGAGGCGAGCGAGCAATGCCAGCCCGTGCCTTGTGATCCGCGTTGTCACCAGACGACGATCGGTTGAGTCACGTTCACGTTCCACGACCCCAGCCTCAACCATGCGGTCGAGCAATCGAGTAACGTCCGGCACCTGCGCGACGAGCCGATCACGAACGTCGTTCCGGCAGAGCCCTGCCGACCCGGCGCCGCGAAGAATCCGCAGCACGTTGTACTGGGTCGGCGTGATATCAAACTCCTTGAACGTGTCCGCGAACCGATGAAGCAAGACCGCTGCCGTTCGCTCAATACTGAGCATGGCTTCCTGCTCAAGGCTCTTGAACGGCTTGGTCTGCTTGATCTCGTCCTGCAAGTTCGGTAGCATACGCATACAATACGTGTTACAACACGCATTGTCAACGCATCGGCTATGCCCCCTGTTCGTGATGTCAACCGCTCGCCACGCCGACCAGCAGGAGTCTCCAGCTAGTGCGGCGTGATGCTGCGCTGCTCCGCACGCGGCAGCATGGAGGGCTGGCGATCGGAAAGTACCCTGGCGGTGAACCGCTGAGCTTCGGAAATCCGTTCGACCTCGAGGGAAATGGCATCGAGCGCATGCATCATCGGCGCGAGATCAACGGATGCCCTGCTCTGCTGCCCTGCGTCGAGCTGAGCCGCCCGGGCGGCGCGCAGTCCACCCAGATACCCGCCGACCCAGGAACCGACGAAACCGGCGCACAGCGCAACGGCACCCGCCACACTGAACAGCAACAAATAGTGATCGCGCATGGTGCCGAACACGATGGGTGGAAGCGACATGGCAAACCTCCATTTGACGGGTTGATATTGCCGACACTACGGGCGCCCGGACCAAAGGTGTCAGCTCCCGTCGGGGAATCATCGACTCCGGCCCGCCCAAGTGAACCGATCCCGGTGCCGGGTGCAATCCTACCGCTCTCAATGCCATTTCTGTATTTCAGGACTCTCAGGCAAACCCATCTTCTCGGAAATTCCGATTGTCATATCAACGGCTCGCGCTGATGGTGACTTCGGTGCTCCTGCTATTGTGCGATCCGTCCCGGCTCGCTGGCCAGGAACTACGCGGAGTCGTGCGTGACAGTGCCACTCGAAGTGTGGTGCCCGGGGCAGTAGTCACCGTGCTGGATGCGACAGACATCGTCGTCGGACGCAACATCACCAATCAACGCGGTGAGTACCGCATCGCACTCCCGCCCGGCGCTCGACGGGCGCGCGTCGTACGGCTCGGCTTTCGCCCGCGCATCGTCGCTATTCCGACCACCGTTGGCGGTGCGAGCCAAATTGACGTTATCCTCACGGCCATTCCGGTCACGCCCGAAACCGTACGGACGCTTGCCGCATCAAACTGTCCGCGACGCCCGGATGGTGCCGCCGCACTGGCTCTTCTGGAACAGGCTCGGAACGGGTTGCTCGCGACCGTGGTATCGCGCTCGGTTGCCCCGGCACACATGAAGCGGCTCCTGTACGATCGCCATATGGACGGCAACAGCGACCGCATTGTTCGCCAGATGGTGCGGATCGACTCTGCGGTGACCACGGGGTCGTTCGGCGCGGTGCGGTCTGCATCGGATTTCGTACAGCAGGATTTCGTGCAGGACAGCGCCGGCATTCGCACCTTCTTTGCACCGGATGCCGAGACCTTGCTCGATGACGGGTTCCCGAGTGGGTACTGTTTCAGGATCATGGAGGCCGATCGCGACCGTCCGCGCCAGATTGCACTCGGGTTCGGCGTGGCGGATCGGCGTCGCGGGCGCATCGATATCGATGGGGCGCTTTGGATCGACACGACAGCCCGTGCGCTCGTGGACGTGGAGTTCCGCTACGTTGGCCTGGACCGGGTGTACGACGCGTTTCATCCCGGCGGCCAGGTATCGTTTCAGGCCATGCCGAATGGGACCGTGCTGGTGCATCGTTGGGCCTTGCGCCTCGTCGGGTCGAGGGAGGACAGTGTCACGGTGCTGATGCGCAGGATGGAAACGGCCCAGCGTCCTGTGGCACGCTACTACGCGCAGGAGGTTGGCGGTGAGTTGGCGCGGGCGGTGTGGGATGACGGCAGCAGTTGGAAGGGGCGTCTCGGCACGTTACGCATGCGACTCGTGGATCAGGACAGCCTGCCTGCTGCGGGCACCGTTGTGAACCTGAGTGACAGCCGGTACTTCGCGACGGCCGATTCGAGCGGTAACATCGAGATTCCGGATATCCTTCCGGGCCCGTACGAACCGTTCATCGTGGACAAGGAACTGGCCGCCGTGAATACCACCATTGGGACGGGGCTCAAGTTTATTGCCGCGCGGGACTCGCTTGTCCAGCTGCGCTACCGTGTGCCTACCGCTGTGGACTTCGCGTTGCAACTCTGCACCCTGGAGAATCGCCCACCTGGATCGGCGTTGATCCTCGCGCGGGTCACCACACCTGACGGTGTGCCGCTAGCGCGTGCGAGATGGAGCGTGGAGCAATTCGTGCACGTGGTCGGATGGGTCTACGATATCAAGGATCGCCCGACGAACGAGGACGGCGAGTTCCATTACTGCCACATGGGATTGGGCACACTGGTGCGCTTGACCGTGTCGTACCCGGGCGCTGGGGATGCAGCACACGTGCAGATGCTGACTCAGCACCTCACCATCGTACCGATGACGTTGCGCCCGAAACAATAGGCGCCTAGTCCATCCGATCGGCTCCGCGCGCGAGGAGCGTCTGCGCGGCGAGCGCGCCCCGGTCTCGCTGTTCATACCGTCCATCGGTCGCGAGGTCCCAGCCTGTTGCGTCCGTGAGATACAACTCGAGCACGCGATCCAGTCGCGCACGGAGCGCCGCGTCGAGAACCGGCACCAGCAATTCAACGCGCCGACGGAGATTGCGAGGGCGGAGGTCGGACGAGCCAATGAAGTAGTCGGGCTCGCCGGCGTTCTCGAAGCGATAGATGCGCGAGTGTTCCAGAAATCGGCCCACCACGGAAACAACGCGAATGTGTGCCGATGATCCAGCCGTTACCGGCCGTAGCGTGCAGATGCCACGCACAATGAGATCGATCGTGACACCTGCATCGGCGGCGCGATAGAGTGCGCGGACTACCTCGGAATCCGACAGTCCGTTCACCTTGATCTTGATGCTGGCAGGCCGGCCGGCCCGCGCATGCGCTGCTTCGCGGTCGATAAGGCCGAGTACGGCGGGAAGCAACTGGTGCGGCGCGACCAGCGCGCCGTGCGACAGGCCTTGCGGTGGCCGGGACGAACCAGTGAGCTCGTTGAACAGGTCAGCCACATCTGCGGCGAGCGCTTCGCGCCCGGAGAAGAGGCTGAGGTCCGTATACTGCTCACCCGAGCGTGCGTTGTAGTTGCCTGTGCCTACATGAACGTACTGCCTGAGCCGCTCGCCTTCGCGTCGCACCACGAGCGCCACCTTGGCGTGTGTTTTCAGTCCCACCAGGCCATAAACGACGTTGCCGCCGGCCTTCTCGAGTGCGCGCGCCCATGTGACGTTGTGTCCCTCGTCGAACCGGGCTTTGAGTTCCACGAACGCCACGACACGTTTCCCGGCCGCGGCCGCATGCAGGAGGGCGGCGACAACCGGGCTCGGATCGCCAACCCGATACAGGGTCATCTTGATCGCGGTAACCGCCGGATCAACGGATGCCTCGCGAATGAACCGGATAACCGTAGCCTCGAACGAATCGAAGGGGTGATGCGTCACCACGTCTCCGCTGCGCATGACCTCGAACATCGACTGGTCCGCCGGTATCGGCTCCCGCGCGTGAAGGGCGGGATATTCGAGTTCCACGCGAGGCGGAAGTGGCAGACCCGTCAGGCACCGGAGATCGAGCAGGCCGTCGATGATCTGCACATCGTCCACGACGTCATCGCTCCCCTGTTGTCTCGCGTCGCGTCGAAGGCTCTCGAGTACCAGTTCGCTCACGAAAGATGGGGTTGACCGCTCAACCTCAACGCGAACGGCCGCATTGAACGGCCGGCGCTCTGTCGCATCCGCAACCGCGCTCAGGAGGCTCTCGGCGCCCTCCTCATCCAGCGCAAGGTCGCCGCACCGGGTCACGCGAAAGAGATGCGCGCTCTCCACGTGCGCGTTGGGGTGAAGGAGGTCGACGTTTGCGCGGAGCAGTTCCTCGATGGTGATCACGGCTCCCACGCGGCCTGGAATGGGAAGCAGGCGCGGCACGTCGATCGGTAGTTCCAGTTCGGCGAGATGCGACGTTCCGCCCACCTCGCGGCGGAAGACCACCGCGAGCAGCAACCCCAGGTGCGGCAGGTGCGGCAGTGGGTGCCCCGGGCTCAGGGTCATCGCCAATGGTGTAAGCCCTGGATGAATCTCGTCACGACACCGCGTGCGCATCGCGTCGCGCTCGGGCTCGGACAAGTCGCTCCACGCGACGATGTGGGTGCCGACGGCCTCTGCGGCCCGCAGGCACTCCTCAGCGCAGCGCGACTGTGCGTGAAGCAGAGCGGCAATCTCCCGTTCCACGCGCGACAACCGCTCCTCGCCCGTCAGGCCATCTTCACCTGGCGCGCGACGCGCGACGGCATCCCGACGAAGGCTTGCCATGCGGACCATGTACAGCTCGTCCACGTTGCTGCTCACGATGCCAAGAAAGCGCAGGCGCGCGCGTAGCGGGGTGTCTGGATCCTCCGCGATGGCGAGGACACGCCGTTGAAAGGCAATGAGGCTCAGCTCAGGGTTCAGCAGCTCCGGCGGTAGCGCATGTGCGGGTGACGCAACGTGATGCGACTGGTCCGATTCGCGGAGCAGGTCGCCGCGAGTGTTGGTCCGGATCCACTTCAGCAACACTTCGCCGTGGGCGCGTACATCGTCGGGACGACCGAGATCATGGGCGTGCTCCAGAGCGCGCGCCAGGCGCACGAACTCGCCGGAGCCGCCACGCCGGAGGTGACCGCAGAGATGATAGAAGCTCCGGGCCGTGCCGCCGCGACGGACGGTAAGCTTGTCGAAGTGCAATTCGATCCGATGCCGCCGGAAGAAGTCTGGGTTCGCCTTTCGCGTGAGGCGTTCGACCTCGAGTTCGAGTTGCGGGCGCAGGAGGTCCGGATCGATCAACGCGCGTAGTCGCCGGGTGGCCGCGTTGTTCTCGGCGAGTGCGGCCTGCACATCTACGGAGCGAACGGGGGCATCGACGCTGACCGGCGCCTCCCCGTGCGCGCCGTCGATGCGGAGCGAAAGCACGTGCGTGTCCGCGGAACTGATCCGGAGCCGGCACACAATACCACGGCGGCGGAGCGAATCATCCGGTGCGTCGAGATAGAGATCGCGATGCAGGGTACGAACGGGCGCACTCGCGGCCATTTCGAGCGGCAGCGGCGCTGAGGCGACCGCTTCGAGTTGGTCGGCGGACCGCAGTTCATAACGGAACGAGGGACGACCTGATGATGTGGCTGGCACCCTGCTCAGCGAGACCCCACGCACGTGCCCAGCGCATCGCCAGGGGTCTTGATCTCCTTGTAGAAGTCGTCAAAGTACTCGAGGGTCTCACGCACGACCTTCGGGTCAATGAGCTTCCCCAGCTCATCGTGATACAGAGCGTAGATCGCGTCCTTCCGTTGCTGAAAGAGCGCGATGGCCGCTGGATAGTCGGCCTTGAACGCGCAGTAACCGCGAAAGAGCCGCTGGCGCACACGCCTGATGGGGAGCTTTGGATCCACCGTTGCATACGGTGCGTTCACCGCACCGGAGAAATCGAAGTCGTACGCGACCGGTACCAGGTTGGAGCCGTCTGCCTTCAGTACCAGCTCTCCATTGTGCAGGCCATTGAACGAGAAATCGGTGTTGCCGATGAGGAACTCGAACAGGTAGGCGATGGCCCCCTGCGCGGGGTCGATATCGTCTGGAATTGCACCCTTTGTCTTGATCATCTTGCCCCCCAACCTCAACGCAAGCTGGTCCGGATCTTCAAAAAGAAACGCGTATCGCGTGGCGTCTTCCTTCCCTGAGGCGCTGTCCGCGTACGTGACCCGCAGCAGGCGCGCTCGATGGCTCGCGGGCGTGAGCACCTGGTAGATACGGTAGAGCTGGAACTCCTGAAGTACATACTGTTCGTAGGAGTCGGTATTGTGGCAGACGTTCACGAACTTGGGTTTCTCCAGGTCGTGAAAGACCGTCTTCTTGGTGGTTTTGTTGCTGAAATTCAACCGCAACGGCGGAAAGTCGCAGTGCTTGAGGCGCCAGATGCCGTGCGTCTTCACACGGAGGGGAATGCTGACCGGTTTGCCGTCGGCGCCAGCATATATAATGGTCGCGGCGCGATACGGCGACGTGTCGGACTTGTCGCCGCGAAGCTGCTTGATGTTGGTACTCAACGTGATGGGGAGCAGTGCTTCACTCGTGAAGATCTTGGGTGTGCCCGCCGTATCCTTCTTTGCGTCGGCGGTTGCCTGAGCGCCGCTGGCCTGCGCCATGGCGGTCAGCGCACAGCCCGCGAGCACTGCGGAGCGAACGGACATCTGGAGCGGCATGGTCAAGTGGGAGGATGTCAGCACAGTTCGACGTCGATCACGGCGGCGGAACCCGCCGCGCGAATGAGCGACATCAGTTCATCGCCGGGAGTCTTCTTTTTCAGCTGCACCTGATACTCGACGACGTCCACGCCGTCCACCTGCGTGACGCTCGTGAACCGCCAGACCTTGGTGTAGTCCTGCAACTTGGGCTCGACGATCCTGCGCAGACCCTCCACGTCGGCGGTGCGAAGACGGAGGCGGCTCTCTGCGCCGTTGGAATCCGTATCCTCCACGTTGGAATGTGCTCGCCGCCACGCCCGCTCAGCAACGCCTTCCAGCTGGTCGCGGGTCATGTTGCGAAAGACCTCGTCGTCGATGCGAGCCACAAAGGTGCCCGTCCGTGCGAGCTGTCTTGCACGACGCAGGCGCTTGTCGGCTATGTGCCCATCCAGTTCCACCGGTGCGTTGCCAAAGTCCGTGTACCAAAGCACGAGCACCGTGACGTTGAAGCCAATCGAGATCACCATGGCAACCGGGAGGTTCACCGACGCCGCAAGGCCAATCGCCGTGGCGAGAAACACATAGACCGCGTCCTTGCTGTCATCGAGCGTGTTGCGGAAGCGAACCGCCGCCACGATTCCGGCGAGGCTGAATGCCAACGCCACGCTGTACTTGACCAGCAGGACGATCCCGGACACGACGAGCGGCAGAATGATGAGCAGCTGAACGACAGACTGTTGATAGCCGCGCTTTGCCCGCGTGAGCAGGTACACCCACGCGACGGGAAGGGCGAGCAGCACCGCCGACAACATCGCCACCGTTACGGTGATGGCGAGGGTTACCTCGTCGAGCGGCGCGGCTGCGACGCGTTTTCCCGACTCCGCCGGTGGTCCGCCGCCGAAAAGGGCATCCAGCGACGACGGCGCAAGAGCGCCCGCATGCGGCAACAGTCGCCACACGAGCGTGCCGAATCCTATGAGCACGACGTAGTACAGCATGACTCGCAAAACGACGCGCGATGTGGCCGTCGAGTGCGAATGCCCGTCGGTCATGACGGCTCCTTCCGGTGAGAGTGGGGTAAGTATCGTGTGCGCCACCGCTTCGCGCCATGCTTGCCGCGCCCTCAATCGCCAGGCACATTGCGACTCATGACCCGATTCGTCCGTCGGCTTGCCCTGTCGCTCGGCGTGCTCTGCTCCGCCGCGCCACTCCTCGCCCAGATACCAGCCTCCTCGCCGAGACCGACGCTGGTGGTACTCATCGCCATCGATCAGTTCCGTGGCGATTACATCGAGCGATTCAACGCGCAGCTTACCGGTGGTCTCGCGCGGCTCTCACGGACCGGTGCATGGTACACCAATGCCCATCACGACCATGCCATCACGGAGACTGCGCCGGGTCATGCGACGCTGTTGTCGGGGCGATTCCCGCGCTCTACCGGCATCATGATGAACCGCGTCGGCGTGGAGGACGATGCCTCGCCATTGATTGCCGGGGGCGTGGGACCGGGTGCCTCCCCGCGCCGATTCAACGGAACCACGCTGGTTGACTGGCTCGCGTCGGCCGATTCGCGGTCGCGTGCTTTCTCGGTCTCCACGAAGGACCGCGGGGCCATCCTCCCTGTGGGAAAGGCCCGCGCGCAGGTCTACTGGTATTCGCTGGATGGGCGGTTCACGACGAGTTCGTACTACCGCGACGCACTGCCGACCTGGGTCGCCGACTGGAACAACCGTCACTTTCCGCAGACATTCGCGGGCAGGACATGGGACCTTCTTCTTCCGGCCACCGCGTACCCGGAACCCGATAGCGTCGAGGCAGAAGGCAACGGATCAGGGTTCGTGTTTCCGCACGTGCTGCCGGATGATCCCATTGCATCCGTGAACATCATGCGCGGCACGCCATTCATCGACGAGGTGACCCTCTCGTTCGCCCTCCACGGCGTAACGTCGCTGTCGCTTGGCACCGGGCCCCAAACGGACATCATGTCCGTCTCGCTCTCGGCTACGGACTATATCGGACACCGCTACGGTTCCGACTCGCGAGAAATCCACGATCAGGTCATTCGCGTGGACCGTGCCCTTGGCTCCTTTCTTGACTCGCTGTACAAGTTGCGCGATTCATCGAAGATTACGATTGTCCTGACCGGCGACCATGGTGCCGGCAGCATGCCGGAGCTGGCACCGAAATCGATGACGCCAGCTCCCGTTCGGGTGAGCATCGCGTCGCTGTTCCCCGCGCTGCGCGCTGGTCTGCGGGCGGCGAAAGTCGACACGACCGCCATCGACATCGATCAGCAGATCGTGCTCGCCGACCGCGCGGCGTTCAAGAAGGCCGGCGTCAACGCCGACTCGGTACTCGACGCCTTCGCGGCATCCATCAGGAAGGTGTCCGGCGTGAGTCGAGTGGATCATTTTCAGGCGTTGCTTGCCGACACGCTCTCGGATCCGATCGCACGCCGCTGGAGTCATCAATTTCCCACGAACGCGAACGTAGAGCTCGTCATCACGCTCACGCCGCTCAGCATCTGGCGAGGCAACATCGCAACTCACGGGTCGCCGTATGACTACGACTCGAATGTACCGCTCGTCTTCGCCGGGGCTGGCGTACAGCCGGGCAAGCACACCGAGTTCGTGCGAACGGTGGATCTCGCTCCGACGGTCGCGGCGTTGGTCGGGGTGAAGCCGACTCAGCCGATCGACGGCGTGGTGCTGCAGTCCGCAATTCGGCCATAGCGTTGGCAGCAGAGTTGCATTTGTGCGGCAGGTCGGGCGGCGCGCGCCCGAACCGAACCTTCTCTCCGTGACTGCCATGGATTTTCTCACCTGGATCGTCGTGGGCCTCATTGCCGGCGTGCTTGCATCCATTGTCATGGGCGGCACGGGCTACGGGCTCGTCGGCGACATTATCATCGGCATCGTTGGCGCATTCGTCGGCGGATGGATCTTTGCGCGCCTTGGGGTTGCTTCACCGATGGCGGGGTTGCCCGGTACCATCTTCGTCGCGTTCATCGGTGCCGTCGTGCTGCTCTTCGTCCTGCGACTGTTGAGACGTCCGCGCACCGCCTGACGATCCCGGCCTTTACGGCCGGCGCTGGATCTCCAGGCGCTGGTCGTACGGCATGGTCTGGCTGTATTCAATCCATCGACGCAGGATGCGAGGGATGCGGTCAGCGTCCCATGGCCGCCAGTTTCGTGACGGTCGTGACGTTGCGAAAGGTGAATGGTGAGCCAATCGCCTTCTCGAGCGACTTCCCCGTGATCTTCGAGTCGCTCATACGGCCTCGCCGAAACCAGTACGCATGGCGATCGTTGACGTGAAACTCATCGTCGGCAGTCCGATGGCCCAGGAACTTCGCGACCTGGCCCACGGCCGGTGGTGACTTCAGGAAACCGATCCACAGCGAATTGCCTTCGTCATTCGCGTCGGCGAAAGGATGGCTTTTCGTGACCGCAGCGAGATCCCGAACAATGCAAACGAACGTTGGCACTTCATACCCGAGTGCTGCCTCGAGGTGTCTCTCGATACGCCGCTCAAGTATGTCGGTCTTTGCGGCCGCGCTGTCGAAGAGCACGTTGCCGCTGGCGATGAATGTCTCGACGTTGGCGAGCCGGATTTCCTCGAAGAGTCCGCGGAGCCGGTCCATCTTCACGATGTGCCCTCCCACGTTGATCGCCCGAAGAAACGCCACATAGCGCGGCATCTGTCCCCTATTCCACTTTCAGGCCGACGACCGATGGATCGGCAGTGGGGTAGCGAAGATCGAGGTGCCCAAGGGTATCCGCAATCTGGCGCGCAACGAGCCAGTCACGCACCGGCTTGTCATCGCCTGGCACGATGTACCATGGCGCCCATTTCGTGCTCGTGTGCTGCAGGACACCGTGATAGGCCTTGGTGAATGCTGGCCACAGGGCGCGGTCATCCAGGTCTCCTGCCTGGAACTTCCAATTCTTGGATTTGTCCGTTAGCCGGTCTTCCAAGCGGCGCTTTTGCTCGTCGCGTGACACGTGCAGCATGAACTTGAGGATAACGACCCCGTTCGACGCCAGCATTCGCTCGAAGGCGTTGATCTCCTCATAGCGAATCAGCCACTCCTTGCGTCGAATGTCGCCGTGTACGCGGGGCACGATCACGTCTTCGTAGTGCGACCGATTGAATATCCCGATCATGCGGCGGGCTGGCACACGCTGGTGCACGCGCCAGAGGTAGTCATGGCGCAATTCCAGGTCCGTCGGCCGGACGAAGCTCGTGACCTCACATCCCTGGGGATTGACGGCGCTGAACACCCGACGAATTGTGCCGTCCTTACCTGAGGCGTCGCGGCCCTGGAGCACAATCAGAAGCGCATGGCGCGCGTCGGCGTAGAAGATCCGCTGGAGTGCGCCGATGCGATCCGTCTCCGTGGCAATAGCATCTTCGAGCACGTGCTTCGACTCGAATGGCGAGGACACACGCGCGTCACCGTCTCTTAGACGGATGGGACGGTCGCCGCTCACGGGCTTCAACCTCACGATGGCCCTCCACGCTGTGTCTTCAACGGGCGGTCACGAGCATCTAATCGTGCGCGCGCTTCCAGGCCGCGCCAGCGGCCGTGAAATCGGCGAACAGTTCGCGCGAATGGTGATCATTGTCCGTAAGGGCTTCAGGATGCCATTGCACCGCGACGAGATAGCTGTCGCCCTGACCCTCCAGCGCCTCGATGAGCCCATCCGGAGCCTCTGCGGTGGCGACGAGGCCGCGGCCAAGCTCCCGAATGCCCTGATGATGCATACTGTTCACCTTCAGTGCCCCCGCGCCGACGAATTGCGCCAGGCGCGTCCCTTCCGCAACACTCACCTCGTGCGCAAGGTAATCGCGCGCAAAACCCTGTCCGTTGAATGGAAAATAGTCATGCTTGATGGAGCCTGGGAATTCGTCAGCGAGGTCCTGATACAGCGTCCCTCCCGCCGCCACGTTGATGAGCTGCAGTCCGCGACAGACGCCCAATATCGGCTTGGACTCGTCGATGGCCCATCGGGCCAGCGCCACCTCGACGCGATCCCGTTCCCGGTCCGTCGTGTCGGATTTCCGATGTGGATTCTCGCCGTACGTCCGCGCGTCGATATCCGCGCCGCCGGGCAGGAAGACCGCGTCGAGACGTTCGTAGATGCCCCGGAGGGTATCGTCGTCGACAAGCGGAATCATCACCGGGAGCGCTCCCGCCTGCGCAAGCGTGACGATGTACCGTTGGCTCATGACCCACGACGTCGGAATCTCGCTGGAGACGCCGCCGAGGCTCTGCAAGGTCTGAGTGGGTATGCCGACGAGCGGCCGACGCGCCTGCTGCGATGCCACGATAGTCCCCTGCTCCAGTCTGCGGTTGCTACTCGCCACTAATCGTGGCGCGATACGGCTCACCCAACGCAACGCGGTTCGCGAACGCATTGGCGATGTCCGGTCGAACACCTTCAGCGGTTTCTGACACGACGCGATCCACGACGCTGCGCAGGTCACGCGTTTCCTCATAGACGGCGAGCTGCCGATCCGCGCTGGTGCCGCCACGCATGATCTGGAACGCATATTCGACCTCGCGGCGGCTGCCAAGTTCGTCCACGACGTCGTCCACGAACCACTCGAGCATTTCCGTGAGCAGTTCGCGCGCGGGAAGTTCAATACCTTTGCCGAAATCTATCAGCTTTCCGTCGAGGCCGAAGCGCACCGCCCGCCATTTATTCTCGTCAATCATGGCCGGCGGGTAAAGCCGAAAGGTCAGATTATCGCGACGAAGCTTCCATATCTTCGCCACAATGGCCTGAAGAATGGCCGCGAGACAAACGGCCTCCTCCACGCGCGTGCACACATCGCAAACACGGAATTCCAGGGTGGGGTACAGATGGTGAGGCCGAGCATCCCACCAGATCTTGGAACCGTTGGGAACACAACCGGTCTCCACCAGCGTGCCGAGCAGCTCTTCGTACTCCCCGTAGGAGCCGAGGATCGGCGGCACCCCCGTTCTCGGAAAGTTCCGGAAAATGATGCTCCGATACGATTTCAGGCCGGTCCGTCGACCCTGCCAGAAGGGAGAGCTCGTCGAAAGCGCCAGCACGTGCGGCAACAGATACCGCGACACGTTCATCGCCTCGATCATGAAGTCGCGATCCTCGATGCCGACGTGAATGTGCGTTCCGAAGATGAGCAATTGCTGCGCGAGGTCCTGAAGGTCGTTCTTCACCCCGACGTATCGTTCCAATGGCGTGATCTCTTGCGTCGTCCAGAGCGAAAATGGATGAGTTCCGGCGGCGGCAATCACGAGGCCGTTCTTTCCCGCCAGGTCCATGACCATGCCCCGCAGGCGCACCAGCTCCTCGCGTACGTCCTGCGGCGACTTGCAAACCCTGCTCCCAATTTCCACCATCGACTGGTGCAACTCGGGCTTCAACTCGGCCACCATCATCGAATCCCCTGCAAGGATCTCCGTGATGTATGACTTGAGCTCCCGGGTTTCCGGATCGATGATCTGATACTCCTCTTCGATGCCGAGGGTGAGAGAGGGCGCTTTCATGCAAGGTCTCCGGATCTCATCGTTTTTGTGCGATGAACGTGGGTGTCTGCGTGCCGGTTCCTGCGGTGACGTTCAGGAGTGCCGCAGTCGCGAGTCGTGACAGGCATCCGTCTACGTGATCGCCGTACGCCACATACGGCGCGGTATCCACCATCCGATCCGTGAGCACAACCTTGCCATCGACGAAACTGGGAAACGCTTCCTTGGGTAGTGCGATGCGCTGCTGGACGATGTACGGCTCGCGCACTGCCGTGCCGATGGCGTCAGCCCACGCGGCATCGTCCACTTCCCATCCGAGAACGATCCCCTTGCCGCCGTATTCGTCGTTGGGCTTGAGCACCAGCTGTTCGCGATGGTCCGCGATAAATGGCAGCAAGTCGATCGTGGTACCATCGTGTGTGGTGTTCCGCTCACGCACCACGCGCGTCCAGGGGATGGAAAGTGCGATGGCCTCTCTCTCCTCGGCATCGAAGAGATGTGCATTGATCTCGTCGTGCAGCACGGCGAGGCTTGCCTTCTTGTGAAGGATCTTGCACGCGGGTGGATTGACCATGCACACGGCGCCATCACGAAACGCGCGCAGGATGGGATGATCCAGCCCGCCCCGCTCCACCAGCTCGTGGAGCAACACGCGCTTGTAGATCAACTCGATCCGGCCGTGAGGGCCGGACAGTACGCCGTTTGCGTAGGTCACCTCGGACGGATCGATGATCTCGCAGGGAATGCCCTGTCGGAGGAAGTAGTCCTGAAAGAGCAGGAACTCACTGTGCGTCGGCACGTCCGACCAGTCGATGATCGTGACACTGGGCCGGTCGCGCCGACCCGACCACTGTTCGTAGGCATCCAATAGTGCGTGTAGCACGTTGTGGCGCGCCGGTAGCGGGCTCACGTCGTAGGTGCGCAGGTAGGCACGCATGATGGGAAGCCCGTAGAACACCTCCGTCAGTACGTCGTTGTATCCGCCGCCCGCGGGCGTTTCGGCGTTGTATTCCGTGAAGCGCAGGCCACCGGTGTCCGTCACGAAAAAGGCATCGAGACGAGACACCGGGCTCGCGTCCCGAAACCCCGTCGGCACGTGCACCAGCCTGTGCTCCCAATCCAGCAAGCCGAATTGTTCAAGTACGGCAGGGTCAGCGAGGGCGGCGCGATGCGCTTTTCGAAAGGCGCGAAGCACCACGGCCCCGCGTTTCTGGAGAAAGTGATATTGCGCCGGGGAGAAAAAACGCGGGCGCAACACGGTGCATAGCGCCCGGTCGCCAAAAAACAGCCCGCGCAATCTGAGCTGATCATCGAGTTGACGCTGCGTCTCGCCGCCAATGTCGTCGTCGAGTAGCGAATGGTAGTGATCGATGCCGACACCGAGCATATCAGTGGCTCCCGCACATGCTGGTCCGATCCGTCATCACGTTTCGCTCTCCCGCCGGCCCAACAGATACCCGCCCCTGCGGATATCGCGCGCGGCCTTGTTCTCGTGCGCCAATCGGATGACGAGGTCAGCCATGCCGTTCAGCACCCACTGGAAGTACGTGGGCGTGAGCGAATTGATATCCATGTCCGGCGCAGGATTCATGAAATCGATGGCATACGGGATCCCGTCGCGAACCGCGAACTCCAGCGAGCACATGTCATACCCGAGTGCGCGCATGAGCGTGAGACTATCCCTGATGATGCGCGCCTCCAGCTCCGGGGCAAGATGGCCTTCTTCCACCACGTACCGGCGCTCACGGGGGTCGTACTTCATTGGGAGTACGTCGCGCTGACCAAGCGCCATGCAGCGAATGAACTGGTCCCATTCGATGAACTCCTGCACGATCATCGTAAGCAACCCGGACTCGTTGTAGTTGTGGATCAGGTCATCCAGCGTCTTGCAGACGTAGACGTCGCGCCAACCGCCGCCGTGCGCATCCTTGAGGATGCAGGGCAAGCCGATGTAATCGACAACACCGTGCCAATCGATCGGATACTTCAGGTTGCGCAGGCTCTCGTCATGCTTGATCCCTGGGATGTAGTCCTTGTTGGGCAGCGCAATGGTTTTCGGGCTCGCCACACCGAGCTTCGTCGCGAGAGAGGCATCGAAGAGCTTGTCATCGGCCGACCACATGAACGGATTGTTGACGATGGTCACCCCCTGCAACGCGGCGTGTTTCAGGTAGGTGCGATAATACCCCACCTCATGGGAGATGCGATCGACGATGACCGAGTACGGAACCTCCTCGTCCATGGCGGTACCGCCAAGCTTCACGTATTCAACGACGACGCCAGCATCGCGCTTGGCGACTTCCTCGATGAAGGCGGGCGGGAAGGACCATTCCCTGCCAACGAGCAAACCGACTTTGAGCATGAGAGTTACCGGTGGCTTGTGGAGTTCGCTCGTCGTGCCGATCTGCAAGGCGGCTGATCCCATCTCGGCACGGGAAGCTGTGCCGCGGTCAGGGATGGCGGCACGGTCAGTCCGATCCGCCGATATACGCGAGAATCATTTTCTGCCAATAGGGCCAATCGTGGGCCCATCCGTCCCAGATGCGGAGCGCGTGCCAGACGTTTTTCGACCAGAGTTTGCCGGAGAAGTATTCACTATTGCCCCGCATCGAATCATCCTGCCCGATGGCGAGAACAATGTCCATGCGGTGTAGCGCCGCGAGTCGCCCCGGTTCGTGTTCGTTCATCACGAACTCCGCCGGGTTGTAGGGATAGACGGATTCGTCTGTGTAGCCATCCGTCATCTCGCGGATGTCGTAGATGCCGCTCAAGCCGATGACGCGGCTGACGATCTCAGGATACCGGAGCGCGAAACTCATTGCGTGGTACGCCCCGAAACTGGCGCCCGTGGCCATAAGGAACGGGTTCGCATTTCGGTTTTCGCTGAACGGTATGACCTCATTTCGGAGGTACCCATCGTACCGCGCATGGTAGCGCGCCCGCTCGGCGGGATGCTTCCATTTGGCGTACCAACTATCAGCGTCCGCGCTGTCCACGCAGTAGAGCTGAATCCATCCACGCTCGAGATGATCGCCGAGAACGCGAATCATGCCCTGGTCTTCCCATTCGAAGAACTTCCCCATGGAACTTGGGAAAACGAGCACGCGTGCACCGGCGTGCCCGAAGACCAGGAGGTCCATGTCGCGCTCCAGACGCGGGCTGAACCAGCGGACGTGCTCACGATGCATCGGACAACGCCCCCGGTGGAAAGAGAAACTTGAGCACATCGGCAAAGCGCGCAGCCCAGCTCACTTCGTTGTGTTCGCCACCGGACGCTTCGACGTATGCCAGATCGTCGCCAATCGTCCAGCCTTTCGCAACCAGCGCATCACGCAAGGCCCGCACATTCTCGATTGTGCCTTGGCCTTCCGCCGTTCCGGCATCCAGCCAGATGCGGACGGGCAGCTGGCCCTCCAGCGCGCCGACTCGACGGAGGATCACGCACTCATCCCACCAAACTGACGGCGAAAGTGCCGCGAGGCGGGTGAAGGTATCGGGATACTCCAACCCGAGGTACAGGGTGAGCAACCCGCCAAGTGACGAGCCGCCAACCGCGGTGTGCGAGCCTGCGGGAAGCGTGTTGTACCGCCGATCGATGAACGGCTTCAGCTCGTCCACCATCATGCGGCCGTAGTCGCCCGCGCGGCCGCCGCGCTCGGTAGCTGGGTGGCGCGTGGGCGTATACTCGTCCACGCGGTTGTCGCCGGTATTGTAGATGCCCACGACGATCAGCGGATCGATTTCACCGCAGGCGATGAGGCTTTGCGCGGTCTCGTCCACCTGCCATTCCTCACCAAACGACGTCGCCCTGTCAAACAGATTCTGGCCGTCATGAAGATAGAGGACAGGATATCGTCGCCGCGACGTCGGGTCGTAGCCCGGTGGCAAGTACACGGCGATCGTGCGATCCTGAGGCAGGAAGCGAGAGTGAAATCGTTCATGAAGGCGCACATCACCGGTAATCGTGTGCGCTCCCTTGATACCCGAACCCAACGGCGTATCCGGAGGGGATGCGATGTCGACGGACGCTGGATCGTGCTCCATGAGCAGACAGCTACCGTTTTCTGGGTAAGGGATCAGGGCCGGCGACAACGTAGCCTCGCGGGTCACGCCCCATCTCCGGGCGATAGAACGATTGAAGGATTGTCAGATCGGTAGCGACGTTCCCAGAGGTGCACATCGGTGCGCCGATTCCAATCTCGTGCCGGCTCCAATCGAACCACACTGGCACGATAGGCACCTCCGCGGCATGCGCGATGTGATAGAATCCGCTGCGCCATTGGGCAACTGGCTTGCGCGTTCCTTCGGGCGCAAGCGCAAGCAGGAACTGCGGCTCCCCCCGCACGATGTCCGCCATCTCGGTCACTACGCCCTCCGGCGCATCGCGCCGTACCGGCCGGCCGTCGAGACGACGAAAGATCCACCCCAGGGGCGAGCGGAACAACGACTCCTTGCCGAACCAGTGGATCCTGACATCGAGCGCAAACATCGCGAACACACCAACCGGGAAATCCCAGTTCGAGGTGTGCGGCGCAACGATGATGACAAATTTTGGAAGTTCCGGAAGGGCGCCAACGATGCGCCACTGCCACGCGCCCAGCACAGAACGACCAATCGCCTGAAGCCAGGGGCGTCCGCGCCGTGGCGCGCCAAGGGTGGCCAGCCTGCTCATGTCGTAAACATGGCGTGGGTACGCGGGCGTCGCCACGGCGCGTCAGGCCGCGCCCGCCCGTTGTGACAGCACGCGTTCGATTCGGCGGTCGGGTACGAGCCAAAGAGCCGCGACGCCTACGTAGAGTGCGCCCGCGATCCACGGACTCAAATAGGCGCCGGGAATTGCGAGGAAATAGCATACGGGCGACAGCTTCCCCTTGAGGTCACTGCCCACGGCGGCCGCGACAAGTGAGCCCGAGCCCTGCTGCCTGATGATCGTTCGCTGTAACACATAGAAGGCGATGGCACATGCAAGCAGGTTCACGCCGTAGACCGCCATTGGCGTGGACGCAAAGTGATTCTCTCCCACCCAGCCGGTGGTAAAAGGGATGAGCGACAGCCAGAACAACAAGTGCAAATTGGCCCAAAGGACGCTCCCGTTCACCTGATATGTGGCATGGAGCATGTGATGATGATTGTTCCAGTAGATGCCGATGTACACGAAACTCAGGACATAGCTGGCCATGATGGGATAGATCGTCAGGAGCGACGAGAGGTCCGCACCGTGCGGAACTTTTAGTTCCAGAACCATGATCGTGATGAGGATCGCAATCACGCCGTCGCTGAATGCCTCCAGCCTGCCCTTACCCATCACGATCCGAGAACGATGAATGGGACGGGCGGCGCGACGAACGCGTCATTCTGCCGCGATGCACTCGATCTCCACACGCGCATCGAGTGCGAGGCCCGAGGTGCCCATCGCCGAGCGGGTCGGTCGGCGCGCCGGGTCGAAGAAGGTGACGTACACGTCGTTCATCGCTGCCCATTCCTTCATGTCCGCGAGGAATACCGTGCACTTGAACACCCGGTCCAGTGATGATCCGTTCTTCAGGAGCACGCCGCGAATGTTCTCCATCGCTTGGCGCGTCTCCGGTTGAATTCCACCGCTCACGACGCGTCCCGTGCTGTCCGTGCCGATCTGCCCTGAGAGATAGAGTAATCCCTGCACGCGAGCCGCCGGTGAAAATGGGCGAATCGGTCCGGGGCCGGCGGCGATGAATTCGGGCGCCCGATGAGTCGGCGTGCAGGCACCGAGGGCGGCCGCGGCGACGATTGAGCACGAGGCCAGGCGCATGTGATGGTACTCCGAGCGGAAGAGGTCATGCGGACCAGGGCATCCGGCTTCAGGACCGCCCCGAGAGTTTACGGTAATCGTTGCCCGCCCGACTCGGACGTCAAGTGAAGGGGGCGATGCTGCTGCTCCAGCTGCGCTCGCGTCTGGCCGGCCCATTCGAACGCACGCTGAATATACGTGTCGATCGTCGGTTCCTCATCTGGGCGAAGCACGGCGTCCACTGTGACGGGCCACGTCGGCGGCCACCATGCGGGGCGGGCGGCGAGTGGGTCACGTACACCCCGCGCGCCTTGAAACTGGCGGCCTGCTCGGCGAATCAGGTCCTGCGTGGCCGCGCGTCCGTCCAGCGAATCGGCAAGCAGATCACGCCACATCTGCAGCGCCGCCTCGTTGTAGCCGCGTGGGTGCTGAAGAAAGTAACACGCGACGGTGAGATGATGCACGGCGCCGAACGCCGCGGGGCGTTCGTTCTCAAACGCGAGGAGCGCCTCGAAACAGGCACGGCACGTAATCCCTCCGCTATGGAGGGCGCCGCATTCATCGCATCGCGCCGCTGTGGTCGTCATCCCGTGATGCCTCCGGCTACTCCCGTGATCTCACCTGATCATGAACACCCGCCGCGCGCTGTCTGCCGGTAGTAGACGGCCGCTGCAAGGCATCGCGGCCCCCTTCAAGCGCCGGTACGGCGCCCACTGTTGGCACTCGCTGACTGTCTTCGCCTACAGACGACGCTCGCGAAACCCGATCGGGCCTCGTAACCAACCACGCCACCCACAACAGAAGAGGCGGCCCGGCGATCCACAGCGCAAGTGCCCCGAGGCTCGTGGACCGGTCAAACACATTGTGACCCCCGTTCGCCACCGTGATATTCAAACCACCGTCGCCAACCCCTGCCGAAACGGAACCGTGCGCGTCGTTCGGAAGGGTCACACGCGCCACGGCGAGTAGCGCAGGTCCGAGCCCCACTGCGACGAGGCTCGCCCAATACGCGGACCATGCAGTAAGCAGGTCTCGCGGACTCCAGCGCTCCAGCGTTCGCGCAATGAGCCCGCGGCCAGCGACGGGCACTTCATCGAGTACAACGTTCGAGCGCGGGAGACCCGCTGGCGCATCAGGCAACCGAATGGCCGGGCTGTCCCCGACGACTGTGGACCATGGTCGCACCCGCCATCTGGTCACGAGGCCGTACTTCACATATGGATCGGATGCAACGAACTGCTCGACAACGCGCGAATCACCAGCCTGAAACAGCAGCACGGCAGCGTCCGTGGGTTCGGCGAGCGCTCCCGCGAGTACCAGTTCACCACGCTCATGCGCCGCACGGGCGAGAGCGAGATGCTCGTCCCGGTGTGCGCCCCGGCGCTCAGCATAGTCCGGAACGACATCGTAAATCAGCAAATAATGCATCGCGGCACCTCGCGTTGACCGATAAGCTGTGCTCTGGAAATGCGGCCGTCCAGACAGGGCGCCGTCCGTTTCCTCGCGGCTGGTCCACCCTGATACATCCGGCCCCTGTTTTCGTTCAGTTCGCCTTGCCCGAGCCGCTCGAAACATCCGCCAATGCATGCCACACACTTCGCACGTCGTGGCGCCATGCCGGCAAGACGACGGTGATCGCGAAGACTTCCGCCTGTGCGAGAATGCCCGCGCCGACGGCAATGGAAAGCATCGCTGTGTTGCCGGCGCCGAGCAGCAACAGCAACGAGAGGAAGAGCAGCAGCCCCCAGAGTTTTGCGCTGTACGCGTGATAGCTCGGCTCCTTGCCGAACTTCCACACCGCGAAGGCATGGTTGACCGCTTCTCCAGAGATGATCGCCACGACCCACCATTTGATCGCCCGAAGACCGGCCGGCTCGAGCTCCCACGCCGCGTATGCCACGCCCAGATAGAAGACGATGTCAACCGCGCTGTCCAATCGCCGAAGGAAAGACGTGGCCACGCCGAAGCGGCGCGCGACGATCCCGTCGAGGACGTCGGAGACGAATCCGATGGTCAGTACCACTGCAAACGTCCAGCGCGCGACATGCATCGCCGGCATGATCACCAGCGCCGGCACCAATATCAGGCGCAGGAGTGTCAGCGACAACGACGCGCTCCACCCACTCCACTGCCGCGTGCTGAATGCCGTCGGAACGTCATCTGTCATGATTTGCCGGACTGCAGGGGCGCGCGCCTATCGCCGCACGACGGGAATCACGATGCCATGTCGCGATCGTGCTGATAGGGAAGCATGGCAGCGCGTGCGTCGTCGGTCCACCCAGTGGGTTGCTGCGCCGTGTAGTCGAACGAAACGATCACCGATTTCACGTCCGCGGCCAGCGCCTCGTGCGCGTACACCGTCTGTCTCAGCGCCGCACTCGTCCGTCCGATACGCTCGATCCAGGTGTACACATGTACTGGTTCGTCGTACCGCACCTGACGTCGGAAGTCCACGGAGAGGTGCGCCAGGATGAGTGCGCGGGACCCAGCACCCAGCAAGCGACGAGCGAACTCGAGTCGAGCGGTCTCGGAATAGATGACGAAACTGCCGTTGTTGAGATGCCCAAGCGCATCTGTATCCGCAAAGCGCACCTGGATGTTCGTGCGAAACGCGTTTGATGGGCGCTGCACGTCGCCGGAAGTTCGAGCGTTCACTGCGGCGCCTTCTCGGCCGTTGGGTTCGCGTTATAGGCGGCCGTGCCACCGCGCGGAATACTCAGCGACCCCCACGATTCCCCTGCCGACATGCGAGCGAGCAGGACAATCTGCCCAACGTGATTCGATACATGCGACAGGGAGCGACACAGCGCGGCGTGCACGGTGAGTGGTTGGTGCCGTATGGTCACGTTGCGTGCGAGGTCAGCGTCCGTCAATGCCGCAAGCGCCGCCCCCA
The DNA here is from genome assembly GCA_040003455.1 of bacterium. Lineage (GTDB taxonomy): Bacteria > Gemmatimonadota > Gemmatimonadetes > Gemmatimonadales > Gemmatimonadaceae > AG11. Next base: position 23,577 of record JBDUCM010000010.1, on the reverse strand, counting down.
AGGTGTCCCATCCACTGCGCCACAAAGCGTTCACTTCATCTCGGCTCAGTCGAACCTGGGCGAACTCGTCGTCGCGCTCTCGCCACGGTTTCTCGCCGTCCTCCGTGAGGAAGTCGGTAAATCGCGACGTGAGGTTGCCGCTTACGTGGCGAACGATCATCGCGATGGAGTTGCCCTCCAACGCGGGAATGCGATTGAGGGCATCATCCGGCGCTTGCGCAATCGCGCGTTCGCCGAGAATGCGGTACCGATGATACTCGGTGATAAAATCCTGAAGCATGGGATCGACAGATTGGAAAGAGGTGCCTCAAATATGCTCCCTGCCACCTCGCTGCCGCTATCGCGTGGTCACTTCCTGCCTGATCCTCGTCCCGCGCCAGTCGTCGACTGGCCGCTACAGGCCGAGCCAATAGCTCGCCTTCACCTGAAACACGTTCACGGGTCGGTCGCCCAGCAGCGCCGAGCCATCCCGATGCAAGTTGAAATCACCAAGGACGTCGGCGCCCGAGCGCTCCTGCGTCCACACAAAGAACAGCGTTGAGCCCGGTTTGTATTCCCATCGCATGACTGCCGTGCCGCGCAGCGACCGGCTGTTGAAATCCGGATTCGCGAGGTTGAACGCCGCAGCCGGGCCGTTGCCGTCAGGATCAATGCGATACGAGACGAGTTGTCCGGCCGCATCGCGCGTCTGGGCAATCGTCCCGATGTCCCTGCCATATTCCGCCACGCTGTTCGTGCGTGGTTGCGCGTATTCCTTCGGCGTCCCGTATCGACCGCTCGCGAGGAAGGGCTGCGCGTACAGTTCAAGCGTCAGATTCGGCGTGAACGTGGCATTGATCCGCGTGTACATCGACAGCGTGCGCTGATCAAGGGATGCCACGACATTGCGCTGCCCGCCGAATCCCACGTTCGTGGAATCCGTCACGGTGGACACGTACTGCCGGGGATCGACATTGCGCGAATAGTCAGGGCCGATACTGATACGCAAGTTCACCATCGGCTTCAGAATCAGATTCGCGCTTCCTTCGGCATTCCAGCCCTCATCCGTGATGTCACGCGCGTGATTGATGCTGAAATCCCAACTCACGGGATCGCGTGAATCACCATTGAATGAGGCGGAATAGAAGTTGTAGCCAGATGTCTTCACCACCACACCACCACGCGTACTCAGCGCATCAAAAACGGGCGGGTGATTGATCACAAAGGCATTCATCCCCATGTAGTTGTTCAGTGTAATCGAGCCCCAGATCTCGCCTTGGAGGTCAGTACGATCACCCTCATAGTTCACCTGCTGCTGTCCACCAACAATCGCGTCGGCAGATCGGTACCAGCGCGTTGGTTTGGTCCAGGACCGCAGCACGCTCGCCTGCATCCACTTGTAGTCCGTCCGGCCGAGCGTGCCGATGTCGTTCACCTCGAACCCCGGACTACGCCAGTTCTGCGCGGTCTCCCACCTCCAGTCACCGCTCTCCTTCGCCATTCGCGCATACAGGCCATAGCCCTGAAGTGACGTCCGCGTGGGATCATACCCGGTATTGAACAGCCCATCGGTAGTTTCGCGGCGATCGGGCCGCTGGAAGTAGTGCGAGCTCGTAAGTTGCGTGCGTCGAATGGCGGACGTATCACCGGCAACATCCGACACCGCAAGTTGCGCGAGGAAGGAATACTGTCGCTTGGCCCAGTAGTGCTGCACGTCTGCTCCAACCAGTTCAGCGCGATTGCGGAGTCGGCTCACTTCGGCCGTGTCGCTCATGAAGCGATTCGTGACCGTGGTGATCATGCCGATACGAGTATCGCCGTTTCGCAGGTCCTTGCGTATGCGGCCCACGAAGTAGTTGGTGAGCGGTTCAGCCTCGCGCTCCAATGCATTGGCAACCGGGGTGGACGCATTCGCGAACCGCGCATTCACGCGATTGGTGAGCGCCTCCATCATCGCCACCGAAAATCCGCTGGCGGTGCGGCCGGTGACCTTTGCCGCGCCAAGAATGGTCGATGCATCCGGGACGTCCGAGTACGCCGCCTGCGATGCGACCAGCTCTCCCAGTTGTGGCGCGCGCCCGATGCGACGCGAATAGAACACGTTCAGGCTGGATACGTTGCTGCAGAAGAAGCAGTTGAACCCGCCGAACGAAAACGCCGACGAATTGGCAACGAAAAATGGACGCTTCTCATCGAAGGTCGTTTCGAACGCCGACAGATTGACAACAGCCGGATCGACCTCCACTTGACCGAAGTCGGGATTGACGGTCGCGTCGAGGGTCAGGTTCGACGAGATATTGTATTTGATATCTCCCCCCACGCGGGCGCTGACGTCCTGCTTCTTGTGGAACGGATCGCCAGCAGCCGGCAGCGCAATGCTGTTCTTCGACACCGCGTACGGCATCAACTCGAGCTGACGCGGCTGCGCCGTGAGCGCCAATCCCTCTATGGTTCCGAAGTATCCGGGGCCACCGGTCTCGTTGAGCCGCCAGAATGCCCACATGTCCTGTTCGTTCCGGCGGGCCAGCGTACGCCAGACCTGGAATCCCCATGTCTGAACAGAGTCACGTGGAAAGCGAAGCTGCGAAAGCGGAATCCGGAATTCCGCGGTCCACCCGAGCGAATCAACATGCGCGGCGCCCTCCCAGATGGGGTCATACGACGCATCGCCGTTCAAGTGATCTCCCTTGACGCCGAGCGGGTTGAGCTCGAACCAGACGCGCGTCTGCCGGTCATGATACGGGTCGAGTACGAGCGCGATCTTGTCGGAGGCGTTGTCGTTCAGGAGCTGATCGCGACGTACCAGCAACCGGCGCACGGCATTTCCGCCCTGCGCGTCGTACATGCGCGCACCGACATACACAGCGTTGGCGTCGAACAGGATGCGGATTTCTGTCCGCTCGCTGGCGCGCTTTCCTTCGTCGGGCGACTGCTGATGAAAATCGGTGATGGGCTGCGCGGCGCGCCATGCGTCGTCGTCCAACTTTCCGTCAATAATGATGGCGCCATGTCGCTGCGCCGCCCGGAGGACCGGTCGCGCGTCATTCTGTGACGTCGGGGCGCTTTGCGCGCCAAGCGTCGCGCTCGCGCGGATTGCGATGGCCAGAAGGGCCGACAATTGAACAAAACTGCGGCGAACTTTGAGCATGAATGCAGTGTCGTGGATGAAGTCGCTTCTCAGACAACACAACGGCATGCATGGTTGAAAGTTTCCAACACTAGTACAGAAATGAAGAGCCGCGATGACCGCTACAACTCCGCGCTCCCGCGCCACGGCAGAGCTTGTTGCTGAGATCGGCGATGGCGGCGTGCGCAAAAAAAAATATCGCCTCGCCGGTCGGTCCCCTGCGCACTCAAGCGTTTAGTGTTTCGCGCCACCGAGCGTGCGGTGTTTGTTGCACAATCCTGACGCGTGCATATGTGATGCACCCTACTGACTTCTACCTCGAACACACTATTATTCAGGCGCGCGAGGCCGCGCGGGTGCGCTTACTCCATCTGTCGGTCATGCGCCATGAACTCGTGCTGCGTCGCGCAGATCGCGATCGCCAGCCGGAATCCTGCCCTCGTCGAAAAGATCAGGAACGCCGTTCTCGACGAAAGCACTGAATTCTTTCTGCTCGATAGCGAAAGTTGCCTACCGGCCACGGGCGCACCCGTCCGTCGCCCCGACATCGTGCTGTTGGATCGCGCGACCCTGCCGGAATTTGCGCGCGCCATGCGCCTTGTCCGGCGCCGATGGCCCACCGTGGAATTGGTGGTTCTCTGCGCGCGCGACGACGAGGATTGTGCCCGCTTGCTCGACGAAGGTGCAGACGACGTCTGCGTGGCTGGCTCGCCGCTACTCGCGGCGCGCCTTCACGCGGTAGCGAGACGGGCGCGAACGATCAACGCCGACACACGCGTTGCGGTCGGTGATCTCGTGATCGATCGCGAGCACCGGCGCGTCTGGTGCGCCGGTCGCGAAGTCGTTCTCGCGCCACGCGAGTACGACGTGCTGAACTGCCTTTTCCACTTCTCTCCACGCGTCGTCGGCAAGACGACGCTCTCGGAGTACGTGTGGGGTGAGCATTCCACGCCGCGGCCAAATACCGTAGAAGTATATGTAGGCTACTTGCGACGGAAACTCTCCGGCAGTCACCGGATCGCAATCGAGACAGTACGGCGACTCGGTTATCGGTTCATGCAGGCAGGTTGACGCGCCCGCATGCCACGCGCGTCACTACTCGATCTCCTCAGGAAGAGCATCACCTTCCTCGCCCTCTTCAAGCGGTTCTCCGTCGCCGCGCTTGCGGAGCAGACGTTCCTCACGCTTGGCATCCTTCTTCTTCTTCCGGTCCTGCTCCTTCTTTCGCTTCTCGAAGTCGTAGTTTGGTTTTTTCGCCAATGCTCGGTGCCTGGATTGAGTTCACCGACGGGGTGCGGATTGCATATCCGCGCGAATGGTCCCCCATGGTGATACACCGAAGGATAGCCCCTCCCGTCAATTTTCGCTGAACTGGGCGAGGAATCCTTCCTCGGCCGTGCCGAACCTCACATCCAGAAGGTCCAGCGGCTCGTCCAGACGACATACACGGAAAGCGCGAGATTCGTGACTGCGTGGACGAGAATGAGGTCGCCGAGCGAACGCGTACGCTGCATCCACCAGTTGTAAATGACGCCGCACAACAGCCCCACTTCCCAGTACGGCCCGTGCTCCGCGGCGAACAGCAGGGCCGTTGCCCAGAAGGCCAGTGGCGTGTACCGGCCGAGGGGGATTTGGTCAAATCGAGTGTCCTGCAGCCACCGCGGAAGCCATCCCCGCCAGAACAATTCCTCAAGAATTGGAACGATCAAGGCCGCGCGTGCGGTGCGCAGAACGAGCATCAACGGCGTGAGTTCGGACGGCGCGATCGACGTGGTAAGGTGACCAGTCACCCCGTTCTGGAAGATCGCGCTCGCGCGCCAGCCCGGCATGAGCGCGTCGGGGGCCACCCACATGACACAGACCCCAACGCCCAGGAGAATGCTCGCCTTCCAGTAGGGCGCACTGTGCGGCAGAATTCGCCATGAAAACCCGACGATCGCGACAAGCAGGACCGCGTCGCGCAACATCTCCTTGCCCGGATTCACGATGGGCAGATACTTGTCCACCGCGAGCCAAAGCATGAACACGGCGAAAGGGCCGAACCACGCAATCGAGCGATTGGCGGTCGCGGGCGCGTGGGTATTCAACGGCATGCAGTCATGTCCACTTCTGGTGGGGAGGACGCAATGCTATCGCGCCGTCGAGCGGCGCGACAGCGGTCAGGTCGCCCGGAGTTGCTCCAGGAGGGCATAGCCAGCGGGCCATACGCCGTGCCCGCTCGCAGCGTTAATGTGGCCAAGCGGCCCAACGTTCACGAGCGTCGATCCCCAGGCCGTCGCGTACGACTGTGCACGATCGAGCGTCACATAGACGTCATCAGTGCTCGCCACGACGAGACTCCTGAACGGGAGCGGCATCAGGGGCACCGGAGCGAAACCGGTCGGTCCCGGCGGATATTGCGGGCCTTCCGGATCCGATGGGGCGACGAGCAACGCACCCCGAACGCGCGCGAGCAACCCTGCCGTGGTGACCGCCGCCCAATGCGCGACGAGCAGGCAGGCCGTGCTGTGCGCGACGAGAACGACGTCGCCGTTCACCCCGCGGACGGCACGGTCGAGTGCGAGCGTCCAGTCTTCGCGGACCGGCGCCTCCCACTCGTTCTGCAACACACGCACGCATGTAGGGTCGTCGCGCTCCCAGATCGATTGCCAGTGCTCTGGCCCTGAATTGGAGAGACCAGGTAGGATGAGCGTCACAATGGACATGCTGTCGAACCAAGCTGGAGGAGGCTCGCTCGCAAGCCGTGACGCGAGTCACGGTAACATTGCGTGGAGAGCAATAAATAGGATGGCGCCTTCCCGGGACAGTACGGCGTGCCCGTCGCGCGCATTCCACTCTGGCTAACGCGCTCCCCAGCACGCGGACGACACCTTGCGAAGAGACCTCCGCGCGTTCTCCATCTCGGCGGTGCTGGTCCCCGTGACGATGCTCTCCGGATGCGGCGCCGCCGACCCGGCGACGACGGAGCCGGTGATCCAGCCGTCCACGGCCACTGCGGGCTCCCTCTCGAGGCGACCCTTCCCCGCCGACAATTGGTGGAATACAGATGTCTCGACGCAATCGGTTGACCCCAACTCCACCGCGCTGATTGCGGCATGCGGCACCCGCAACCTTCATCCCGATTTTGGGACCGTCTACGGTATCCCCTATGTGCTCGTAAATAGCGCGGAGCCCCGGCGATCCGTCTCGTTTGACTACGCGGACGAGAGCGACGCCGGACCGTATCCCATTCCGCCAACCGCCCCCATCGAGGGTGGATCGAACAGCGACGGTGATCGACATGTGATCGTCGTCGACACTACGGCGTGGAAGCTGTACGAGTTGTGGGATGCGCATCCACTGACCGGAGGCGCAGCCTGGCACGCGGGCGCGGGCGCGGTCTTCGATCTCACTTCGAATGCGCTCAGACCGCAGTATTGGACGTCGGCGGATGCCGCTGGGCTGCCGATATTTCCGGGATTGGTGCGATATGACGAGGCGGTGCAACTCGGCGCCATCGGCCACGCCGTACGCTTTACCTGCCCTCGTACGCAGAAGGGATTCATCGCCCCGGCTCGCCACTACGCCAGCAGCGATGCCTCCACTTCACTGCCGCCCATGGGCATGCGCGTACGGTTGAAGGCATCATTCGACGTGAGCGGCTTTCCAGCGGAAGTCCAGGCGATGCTGCAGGCGATGAAGAAGTACGGGATGATCCTCGCTGATAACGGCAGCGCATGGTATGTCTCTGGCGCACCCGATCCTCGCTGGAGCGACGATCGGGTGGGTGCCTTGAAGACTGTTCCATCCAGCGCGTTCGAGGTCGTGAAAATGGGCCCCGTGACACACTGAGCAAGCCTACTTCTTCTGCGTGATCTTGATCGCTCCCGCCGCCTCCCGAGCGCGAAGCACAGCCAGTACATCGGCCAGCGGAAGCGGCGTGAACTCGCCGGAAAGGAAGTCGCGAATTTGAAGGACCGACTTTCCCTTCCCCAGCAGCAGCGAGAGCTCCGCGTTGAACTCGTCAGGAATGCGCGCCGCTGCCGCAGCACCTGGCCCACCCGCGCCGGCCCCACGGCCTCCACCGCCGCGTCCCCCCGCCGGCTGCGGTATCTGTTCCACCCACAGCGTCGCCGCCTCCTTCTCGTCTGCGGAGAGCACCGGCTCGGAGGGCGTCACCTTGCGCTGCAGTGCCTGGAGTTGATATGCGGCCTTCACTTCATTCAGGAGGGAAGTTGCGCGCTGGTCGATCAACGGCGCAAAGGCAGCCGTTTTCTTCCTGCCGTCGTCCACGTTGGTCCACAGTACGCTCGCCGATGCAATGACCGCCTTCTCGATCTCGGCCTGATGGCGGATGGCGTTCCTTGCTTCCTTGTACGCATCGCCGAGCGTAGGGCCGCTCGATGCGTCCGCCATGTAGCCAAGTCCTTTCGTATGGGACTCGCCCATCCGCGAAAGACCGCGTCCGAGATTGTCGGCCACCACTCGCGCTGCCATCTCGTCCGTACCGTCGGCAATCACCGCCAGGCCGCCAAGTCCAACAGCAGCGGCACGCTTGTACTGCGTAGGATCCTGCTTGTCCGGCGTATCCTCACTCGAATGATACCACATATCGGGCCACGTGATGAACATGACCGCCGGGATGCCATGCTGCATGTACGTGACGTGGTCGCTGGATCCGTAGTGCTTGTCCACCTTGATGTAGAATGCGTCCTTGCTGCCGCGAGGCGATTCTACAGGCTGGGTGGGCGCGTAGCCTGACAACGAGCGGCGAAAGCGCACCCGCTCACGCGAGATGTCGGCGATGTACTCCATCATGCTCTGCGCGATGTCGTTGAGGTATGACGGAAAAGTATCCGGCGTTCGCTGCAGCACCCAGAAGCTCCTGCTGGCCGCGACGCGGATGGCCTCCATGTCGAAATTCAGCGTTCCGATCATGGCCTTCTGTTTTTCCGGATGCGCCGCGAGGTACGCGTTGGTTCCCGCAATTTCCGGCACGAACTGGAAATTGATCGTCCGCTTTGGCTTTGGAAGCTTGCCCTCGGCAATCAGCTTCATGTAAGCACGGCCGATTTCGAGTATGAGCGCGCAGCCGGAATTGTCGTCGTTGGCGCCCTGCTTGATGAAACCCTCATAGAGATGACCGCTGATGCCAACCTCCTGCGTGGTACTACCGTCGCCGGGAATCTCGGCGTGCACATACTCCTGCTTGTTCGGCACCATCACGCTCTTCGTGATCGAGCGGATCGTGATTTTCTCGCCACGCACGAGCAGCGCTTGAAGATTGTGCTGTACCTCCGGCGTTACCGACCAGGCCACCGTCCCAGGCTGTGCATTGACCGTCGACCAGACGATCTGGTTGGGAAAGTCCACTGCCCGCTGATAGCCAATGGCACTGATACCCAGTACGCCGATGGCGCCACGCTGCATGGCCTGTGCGTACACCTGACTCGTCGTGCCGGACGACAGCGCGAACTTGCCCTTCACGTCCCTCCCCTCGAAGTCCTGAGCACGTCCAGCGCCAACATCGACCAGATCGCCGGAGATGTCACCGTTGGCGTTGGTGGACGCAAGCGCGAGCGCGATGTCATGAATATCGAACAGCTTCACATTCTTCGGTGTCGTCATCCACAACTCGCCCTGCGTGGGTTGCGGCGTGGTGGACGCAGTTCCGTAGGTCTCGATGGAGACGTTGCTGAATCCATATTCCTTGGCGAACTGCGCGATCACACGACTCTCTCGATAGGGCCCGGAGTATTCCTCGGGTGGCCGCACCCGCTGATAGGGCACGAGCTCGAGGACGTGATGCATGGCGCGCTCACCGGACACTTCATTGATGATCGCCGTCATCTGCGTCTGGGTGAGCATGGTGCGGTCCTCGCGCTCCTGCGCGTGGAGCAGCGGAGGGCCCGCGAGCGTGATCATGGCGAGGGCAAAGCGTGTCGCTTTCATGTGGAGGCGCCTGTCTCGGAGGAGGAAGCGAGGACCGGGCGTGAGCCCGCCGCGCACGCCGGTACTACGGGCGCGCGATGGGTATCGCTGACCCCGATAGACCTATTTTCCGCCCTGCGTCAAGGCCTTCCGTCCGGCCGGGGGAGCGACCACCATACTTGACGCGCGAAGCATGCCGTTGATCAGGCTTCCATCGGCCGCTACGCTCAGACCAGTTCACCCCGACGTTCACTCCGAGGAACCCTCATGTCAGCATATGGCGCCAAGCAGCTCGCCGAATCCTTCCGCACCGTCCGCCGGAACACCGTGCAGATCGCGGAAGACATCCCCGAAGACAAGTACGAATTCATCGCCGCCGATGGTGTCCAGTCGGTGAGCGCACTGCTGCGGCATCTGGTGTATTCCCCCACGCTGTACGAAGGGATGCATAGCGGCAACCCGGTAACCACGCTCAAGGGATACGATTTCGGAGCGGCGGTCGGACAGATGAAGGCGCGGGAAGATGTGCCTCGCACCAAGGCTGAGATCATCGGTCTCCTGAAGTCCGAGGGTGAGCGCATCGCAAGCTGGATGGAATCACTGTCGCCAGAGTTCCTCGCCGAGACGTTCACGGATCCAACCGGCGAGAACCCGCGCAGCCGCCTGGAGAGCCTCCTGAGCCCAAAGGAACACGAGATGCATCACCGCGGGCAGTTGATGCTCATCGAGCGCATGATAGGGGTGGTGCCGCACCTCACGCGTGCTCGGCTCGAGCGCATGCGGCCCGCCGCAACCTGACTATCGCCCGCAACGGATGACGGAATCGCTGGTGCTCACCGACCCATGAGCGCCAGCGATTTCACCACCGTCTGGGAGACGCCCCACAGCAGCGGCGCGCCCACTGCAATCCATGCGAGCACCAGTCCAAACGCGCCCCGCTCGCCTCTTCCAACGTTGTCGCGGTCCATTTCCTATCCCTGGCCAGATGTGGAGAGATCCTCACCCACCGACGCGGGCAACGGGCGGACGAGCAGATTTGCGACAAACCCTACCACGAGAAGGCCCGCCATTACGTACATCGTGACGCCATAAGCCTCCGCCTTCGGCACACCGCCAGCGATGCGATACTCCCGGATGTAGTTGACCAGAACCGGGCCCAGGACACCTGCCGTCGACCACGCCGTCAAGAGCCGCCCGTGAATGGCGCCTACCTGCATCGTGCCGAACATGTCGCGGAGATACGCGGGAATCGTCGCGAATCCGCCGCCGTACATCGAGAGGATGATCACATAGCCCAGGACGAACAGCGGCACGCTCCCCAATCTGCCAACTGAAGGAATCACGGCGTACAGCCCGGCGCCCAGGGAAAAGAACAGCGCGTAGGTGACGCGGCGCCCGATGTAGTCCGACAACGACGACCAGGCGAATCGCCCGCCCATGTTGGCAAGACTCAGCAAGCCGACGAACCCCGCGGCCGCTCCCACTGAAATACGCCCCGGAAACATCTCCTGAATCATCGCGGATGCCTGGCCCAACACGCCGATGCCCGCCGTCACATTCACGCAGAGCATTACCCAGAGAAGCCAGAACTGAGGCGTGCGAACCGCCGCGACCACGCCCACGCTGTGTTGCTTCGGCGCGGCCACCTGGCCCGCCGTCGCACTCCGCGTTCGCGACGGCGGCGACCAGTCACCACCGGGCACCCGCACCGTCCACACGCCGAGCATCATGTAGATCATATAGATGATGCCCAACGCGCCGAACGTCGCCGCCACACCCGTCGACGTTGGCGTGCGGAAATGCTCCATCAGCCGCACCGACAGGGGCGACGCGATCATGGCCCCGCCGCCGAACCCCATGATCGCCAGCCCCGTCGCCATGCCCGGCCGGTCAGGAAACCACTTGAGCAACGTCGAGACGGGCGAGATATAGCCGATCCCCAACCCGATCCCACCAATCACGCCATAACCGAGCAGCAGAAGCCAGAACTGATGCAGCGCTATGCCAACCGATGCGACACAGAATCCGCCACCAAAGCACACGGCCGATGCAAACATCGCCTTCCGCGGACCTACCCGCTCGAGCCAGCTACCGAAGAATGCGGCCGAGAGTCCGAGAAACACGATCGCGATGCTGAATACCCAGCCGATCGTGCTGAGAGTCCAGTCATCCGGCGCGGACGATGTGACGCCGACTGTGCGTGACAGCGGAATACTGAACACGCTGAACGCGTAGGCCTGTCCAATTGACAGATGAATGGCGAGTGCCGCCGGGGGCACCCGCCAACGATTGTAACCGGGCGGCGCAATGGTCCGCTCTCGGTCCAGCAGGCCCGCCAATGTCATGTACGACTCACGTTTCGAGTGCGGCCGGATTCGTTCAACTGGTAAACGACAAGGTGGCAGCGAAACCGCCATCCACCAGCCGGAACTACATCTCGGCCTCGCCGTAGTCGCTTGGCGGTTCGGCCGGCGTATCCAGGATCTCGAGCGCGAGGGTACGATCCTGCTCTCGCACCAGCAGGCGTACCGGAAAGATCAGCGCAAGGCTCGGGAACGCGCCCCCCGCCGTGTCCGCCGATACCTCCGCACGTATTCCGTTGGCTTCGAGCGCTGCGGCGTCCATCCGCGCCTCGATCTCGAGACCGTAGGTGCGCAGCACGGTGAACGTATCATTCGCCATCGACCACTCCGCGACTATGCATCGGGCATCATGGTGATGCGCGAGAGCAGCCACTTGCCGTCGGGGCTCGATCGCCATGTCGCGTGAAACCGTCCCTTGTACTCCATCGCCGCACCGCCCTTCGGACCCGCCTTCTGTCTATAGTGCCCGTCCTGCTCGGCGCTGGCCGTGTTCAGGACAACACTGTCCACATCCATCTGGACGAACTCCACGGTCGTCGCGTCGACGAGCGGCGTGAGGAACTTCTTGATGGCTTCACGCCCCTTTAACGGCGCCATGTTCGGCAAGTTTAGTTCGCCGTCCGACGCATACATCGCAACGACGGAGTCAACCGAGGTCCCCTTCAGCACCTCCGCATAGTGTCGCGTCGCCGCGGCGAGCGCGCTGAGTGGCTCCGGCGGAGGCGCAACAGGGACACTGGACTTGTGGCAGCCGGCGGCAAGTACCGCGGCAAGGAGCGTGCGACGTAGCATGCGTTGTCCGTTAGGGTGGTGGCTACTTCAACATCCAGTCTATTGCTTGTGCCGCGATCGCGGCGGGTACGGTGTGGCCGCCATCGAATTCGACATATGTGACCGCATATCCTGCATCCTGCAGGGCCGGAACGATCACCCGGCTCGCGCCATCGATTCCCAGCACTGCATCCTGCCGGCCGTGTGAAAGAAAGAATTGCGGCTTGCCGACCTCCGGCGAATCGGAGCGCGGAACGAGGCCGGGCGAATTCGCAACCACGCGCTTGAAGAGATCGCCATTGGTCATTCCAAGCGTGAGTGCATAGGACGCACCATCCGAAAACCCTTGCACAACAACCCTCGCAGGGTCAACCGCACACCGGTCGAAGCTCCATTTCAGGGCAGCGTCTATGAACGACACGTCGTAACTGAACTTCGACGTCAGGACATCCCACGTCAGGCCTCGCGCACCAACCGCCAGGAGAATGAAACCCGCGCTCTCAGCATATGGACCCAGCAGATTGATCGGACCCTGCGGCCCGATCCCAGCGCCATGGAGACCCAGGACGAATGGCATGGGCCGCGTCCGGTCATAGCTGGAAGGCACGATGAGGTAGCCGTCGGCGGGGTTGCTTGCCGTGATCGGCCAGCTGCCGGCGGTGATCGTGCCGGCAGGAGCACCCGGACGGGCCGCCAGCCGCGACACTCCGCCCCCAAATGGATTGGTGGTGTCAGCCTGGCACCCAACAAGGGCGAGCGATCCCACCGCAAGGGCGCCGATGAATTCACGCCTGGTGGGATGGCGAGGCACATCGTGCATTCGAAATATTGGAATACTGGAATTATCTGAGAGGCGGGTCGGAAGATTCACCCGTCGGATCGGGTCGCCGTCACTCCGGTTCGTGATGCGGGGAACCCGAGCACGTGCAAAGCGGGTTTCGGGAATATCGCTGTCGCGCCATTGACGGGCAGGCCCCGAACGCCGATTCTCCTGCGCAGCTGAATCGATGTGCCCGCCGCTCCGGGCCGGTGTTCTCCCCAATTTGGCTTCCATGCGTCTCCGTCTTCGCGCGGCTGGACTTCTCGCGCTCGCCGTCGTGGCGATCACGTGTACCGAATCGACGACAGGGCCACATGGCACCGCGCCAGCGCCTCGCATTGCGAGCCGCGTTACCATGTCGCCGCAGTTCACGGCCGCCGCCGCCAGGGCCTATCAGGCACTCATGTCCATTGGGACGGACATCACCGAAGTGCACGTGTTGCTCACCGCGGCCGACGGCAGCACACGCGACACGGTCATCGCCTTTCCGATTGGCCAGGACACGTTGCACATTGAGATCCCCGTTGACGCTGCCGGCAACGATCAGCCGTTCACGGCCCTCGTCGAATTGAGGACTGCCGACCATACCGTCCTGTTCTCGGGCACCCAGGTGGTGATCGCTCGCGCGGCCAACCTGCCTCCGCTCACGCCACCGATCGTCACCATCAGTTACTCCGGTCCGGGCAAGAGAACGAAGACCGTCTCGATCGCGCCACCCGACACCACGGTGATCGGCCCGCGTTCCATACCATACGTTGCCAAGGGAATTGACTCGTCGGGGAACGCCGTCTCCGACCTGCTCGTTCAATGGAACACCAGCGACGCGACCGTTGCCGCCATCACGCCCACAGGGAGTGCGACGGCGAGCGTGCAGACAACCGGCAAGCGCGGTGTTGCCACGCTGAGTGCCAGCACGCCACTCGGCATCACCGGCAGTTCCAAGCTCACCGTGGTACCACCCGCCACCCATCTCGTCGTCATCAGCGGCAGTGGACAGACCGGGGTAGCTGGTACTACGCTCGCGCTCCCGTTCGTGATCGAGGCCCAGGCGGCTGACAACCTGCCCGTCCCCGGAACCCCCATCACGTTCAGCGCGGCCACGGCCGGCGGCGCCGTGGTTACGACCACCGCCACGGCGGACAACGCGGGCCGCGCGTCCACCACGCTCACGCTCGGCAAAACGGGCGGCAATTACCTGTACGCCGCGGTGTCCGGCGTACTACCGGCAGTCACCGTCACCGAAACGGCGACCCCCGCGCCCGCAGCCGCGCTTGCGCTGGTGTCGGGCGACGCACAGACGGATTCGACCGGGCGCACCTTGCCGGCGCCACTCATTGTGAAGGTGACCGACCAATTCGGAGGCCCCACCCTTGGCGCTGTCGTGACGTGGACGCGCGTGAGTGGGAGTGGGGCTTTCGGCGCCGCCACAAGCACGAGTGCGAGCGACGGCACCGCCAGCAATACGTATTCGTTGGGCGGCGTTGCCGGTACGGACGTTGTGACCGCGTCACTCGTCGGCGTCCCGGGCCCCGCAGGCACGGTCACATTCACTATCCACACGGTCAGTCGCGGGGCGGGCAGCATCACGATCGTGTCGGGCGCAGGCCAGAGCGGCGCCCCGAACTCTGCACTGCCCATCCCCATTGTCGCGCGCGTCCTGGATTCGAATGGTCTCCCGACCGCCAACCAACTCGTCACATGGAGCGCCTCAGTCAACGGAATTGTCTTCAGTCCGCCGTCATCGCTCACTGCGGCCAATGGACAGGTGTCCACGACAGTAACGCTTGGACCCACGGCAGGCCCCGCAACGATCTATGCGACGGCCGGGCCAATCGCGGCGTCTACTAGCGTAAGCGTCACGACCGGTGCGGCCGCGACCATCGCCAGGATCGCCGGCGATGCGCAGACAGCTGCTGCAGGCACAGTGTTGGTCGTCAATCCGAGCGTCGTCGTGAAGGACGCGGGCGGCAATGCCGTTCCCAATGCACCTGTGGTCTTCGCGGTGACCTCTGGCGGAGGCACGGCAACCGGCCTGACGACAACCACAAACGCGCAAGGCGCGGCCACAGTGGGATCGTGGACGCTCGGCGCCATCGCCGGCCCCAACACGCTCACCGCCACGTCCGGGTCCCTCAGCACGACGTTCTCTGCCACCGGCATTGCGGGTGGCGGTACACAGCTCGCATTCACGGTGTCGCCGGGCGCGGCAGCGGTCAACGCCGCAGCCCTGACGCAGCAGCCTGTCATCCAAATCAAGGATGCCCTGGGCAACAACCTTACCACGGCCGGCGTGGCGGTAACCGCGAGCATCACGAGCGGTGGCGGCGTTCTTGTGAATGCCACGGCGACGACCACCACCGGTGGCACCGCAACGTTCACCGGCCTGACCATCACCGGTGCCGCGGGCAGCTACTCACTTGCCTTCGATTCTCCGGGCTATGCAACGTTGCCATTCACCCCCGTCACGGTGAGCCCGGGCGCCCCAGTTGGCCTTGCATTCAACACGAGTCCCGGCCCAACCGCACAAAGCGGGGTGGCGCTACCGACACAGCCGAAGATTCAAGTCAACGACATCTCGGGGAATTCGACACCGGTGGCTGGCCTTACAGTGACCGCGACCATCGCTAGCGGAACCGGCGCACTCTCCAACGCGACCGCGGTCACCGCATCGAATGGTTTGGCGATCTTCAGCGGCTTGGCTGTCAACGGCGCCATCGGCGCGTACACCCTGCAATTCAGCTCGGGTCCCCTCAACGCGGTCACGAGCGGAGCCATCGCGCTGGCTGGCGGCGCTGCATCCACCATCGCACTGAGTGCGGGCAACGGCCAGACAGCCGCGGTGAACACTGCCGTCGCCATTGCACCCTCTGTATTCGTTACTGACGCCAATGGTAATCCAGTGGCGGGTACCGTCGTGACCTTCGACGCCATCACCTCCGGATCGAGCGTCGCGAACGCGAGCACGAACGGCAGTACCGTTACGGTCTCCACCAATGCGTCGGGCATCGCACAACTCACGGCATGGACCCTGTCGCAGGTCGCGCAGACCAACACGATGACCGCCACGGCTGCCGGTTTGACGGGCAGCCCCGTGTCCTTCACGGCACAAGCCGTAGCGGGAGCTGGGTCGAGCTTCGTGTTCACCGTGCAACCGTCGGTCACCGCCACCAGCGGCGTGGCGCTGGTCACTCAGCCCAGCGTGCGCACGCGTGACGCGTTCGGCAACAACGTAGCGGCACAGGGCGTTACCGTCACCGCATCCATCACCGGCGGTTCCGGCACACTCACGAATGCAACCGCGGTCACCGACGTGACCGGCACAGCCGTCTTCACCGGCCTCACAATCAACGGCACCGCGGGCAACTTCACGTTGGCCTTCGGCTCGAGCGGTTACACGAGCTTGTCGTCCAGCAACATCGTGGTGAGCGCGGGCTCAGCGAGCACCATTGCGCTCCGCACCGGCAACAATCAGACGGCGGCGCCTGGTCAGCCCGTTGCAATTCCGCCCGCCGTACTCGTCACCGACGCGAATGGCAATCCGGTGTCCGGCGTCTCGGTCACCTTCACCGCGGTCACCTCGGGCGGTTTCGTACAGAATTCCACCACCTCAGGTAGTTCCGTTCCAGTGACGACCAATGCCACCGGCGTCGCAGCCCTGGTGAACTTCTTCGTCGGCAGCGTGGCGCAGCCCTATACGTTGACCGCCACGGCGGCTGGCTTGGCTGGTAGCCCAATCACCTTCACCGAGACGGCAACGGCCGGCGCCGGATCGAAGCTTGGCCTTGCCACGGCGCCGCCGGCCGCCGCGCAGAGTGGCGTATCCTTCGCGCCACAGCCCGTCGTTCAGATTCAGGACAACGTAGGCAACAACGTGTCCACATCAGGCGTGGTCGTGACGGCCACGATCATCACCTCACAGGGAACGCTCGCGAACAGCACGACCGTCACGAACGCAAGCGGCACGGCTGTCTTCGCCGGACTCACCATCAATGGTCCGGCTGGCGCGTATACCGTGTCGTTCGATGCTCCGTCCCTCACCGGCGTGACGGCGAACATCGGCGTGACAGCCGGTCCGGCGTCGGGCCTGATCGTCAGCACCACTGGCTCCACATCCGCAACCGACGGTCTCTCACTCGCCACACAACCCGGAGTGAGACTGAAGGATTCAGGCGGCAACTTCGTCCTGACCGCGGGCGTCACGATCAACGCCGCGATATCGAGTGGTACCGGATCGTTGGCCAACGCGAGCGCCACCACCAACACCAATGGCATCGCGACCTTCTCGGGCCTCGCCATCACTGGTACCGTCGGCAACTTCACGCTGACCTACACGTCGAACGGCCTTGCCCCGGTGACTGCGCCGTCGCCGATCACGTTGAATGTCGGTGCTGCCTCGACGATCGCCGTGAGCAGCGGGGCCGGCCAGACCGCAACGGTCAATAACCCGGTGGCCGTCGCGCCGGCCGTACTCATCACCGACGTGGGCGGCAACCCGGTCTCGGGACAGGTCGTCAATTTCGCGACAATCCCGTCCGGTTCGCAGATCCAGAACACATCCACCTCGGGCTCGTCGTTGTCGGTCACGTCGAACGCCAGCGGCATTGCCGCACTGCTGTCGTGGACGCTCTCCAACACCGTGCAGTCTGACACCGTCACGGCGACATCGACCGTCGCAGGCGTACCGCTCTCCGGCAGCCCCGCCCGGATCATTGCAGTGGGGGCGAACTTCAACGGCAACTCGATCGCATTCAGTACCCAGCCGTCCAACCCCAACACCAGCGGCGTACTCTTCGCCACTCAACCGGCCATCCGTATCGCGAATGGCCAGAATGTCGGTCAGGCCAACGTTCCAGTCACGGCGTTCATCATCAGTTCCACCGGTACACTCAATGGAACGGTCACGGTGAACACCAACGCGTCCGGTATCGCGACATTCACCAACCTGAGCATCACGAACACCGGTAGCCCGGGCTCATCGTTCACTCTCCACTTCACGACATCTGGCACCGGCCAGGTGACGACCACCTTCACGGTGAATTAGGCCGGATCGCCAACGCCATGCACCTCTTCCGCAGGACGCCAATGCTCGTCAAGAGTCTCCCCGCCAAGCTTGTTGTGGTTGCATTCATGGCGTCGCCGTTCGTCATGGATGTCTGGCGCGATACGGCGGCATGGCGAAACCCTGCCCTCGCATCGCCCGCGACCCCCGCGCCGCGGTCCGGAACGGTCACGTCACCGAAAGCGATGGTGGTGTCGGCGAGTGCCATCGCAAGCGAGGCTGGTCGCGACGTGATGACGGCCGGGGGCAACGCAGTGGACGCCGCGATCGCGACCGGGTTGGCACTCGCGGTCACGTACCCTTCCGCCGGCAACATCGGCGGCGGCGGGTTCATGGTCATTCGCATGCCCGATGGAAAAGCCACGACCATCGACTTCCGGGAACGCGCACCAAGAGCGTCACGCCCCGAGATGTTCCTCGATTCTTCGGGTGCGTATTCGTCGCGCATCCATCATGGCAGCCACATCGCGGTTGGGGTTCCCGGAACCGTTGCAGGCTTTGCCTTTGCACACGGCAAGTATGGCAAGTTGCCTTGGTCAAAGCTCGTCGATCCCGCAGTGCGGTTGTCGAGCGACGGCTTCGATGTCCCGAAAGGACTCGCGGCGTCCATGTCGCGCGCCCAGAACTACATGAAGCCATACCCCGCAAGCATCGCGGCCTACAGCAGGAATGGAACGCCCTACGCAGCGGGCGAGCGCTTCAAGCAGCCCGACCTTGCGCAAACACTCACGCGCATTCGCGATCATGGCCGGGACGGCTTCTACAAGGGCGAGACCGCCCGCTTGATAGCCGCGGAGATGAAGCACGGCGGCGGCCTCATTACGGAAGAGGACCTTGCCGCCTACGAAGCGAAAGAGCGCGCGCCAGTTCGCAGCACGTATCGCGGCTATGAGATCATCTCGATGCCGCCGCCGAGTTCGGGCGGTGTGGCCATGACGGAGATGCTGAACATCCTCGAGGGATATGACCTCAAGGCCGCAGGACACAACTCGCCCCGATACGTCCATCTGGTGGTAGAGGCGATGCGTCGCGCCTTTCTTGATCGGGCCCGATTCCTCGGGGATCCCGACTTCGTGAAGGCGCCGCTCGATCAGATCGACAGCAAGGCGTATGCGACGACGTTGCGAAAGGGCATCCTTGCCGATCGCGCCACGCCGTCGGCGCCCTCGCAGATCGTACTGGCGCACGAGAGCGACGAAACCACCCACTTCTCGGTCGTGGACGAGAGCGGGATGGCCGTTTCTGTCACGTTCACCCTCGAAAACTCCTACGGCCTTGGTGCCGTCGTGGCAGGCGCGGGCTTCCTGCTCAACGACGAGATGGGAGACTTCAACGGCAAACCGGGCCTGACCGACAGCACCGGATTGATCGGCACAGACGCGAACCTCGCGCGGCCCGGCAAGCGTATGCTGTCGAGCATGACGCCGACCATTATTGCGAAGGACGGAAAGCTCGTCGCCGTGGTTGGCAGCCCGGGCGGGCGAACGATCATCAACACCGTGCTCCAGGTGGTGCTGAACATCACGGACTTCAACATGCCCGTCCAGGAGGCTGTGAACGCTCCCCGCTTCCATCACCAGTGGCTGCCGGATGTCGTGAGCGTGGAGCGGGATGGCCTTCCGCCCGCAACCGTGACCGCCCTGGAGGGCATGGGTTACCGGGTGCGATTTGCGGGCCAGCAGGGAACGGCGCACTCCATCATGATCGACCCCAAGACCGGGGCCCGAATCGGAGCGCCCGACCCTCGGGATACGGACGCGGGCGCGGCGGGTCGCTAGGAGGTCTTGCGCCTTCTCTAAGACAGCGTATCGTAGTGCACGACACATGAGCGCAGCCGCCGACGGGATGCGCATGTCACCCACCTCTGCTTCACGCATCAAAGTTGGAGGCCTCGATGGTTCGGGCACGACTTCCCCTGCTCCTCGTTGTCATCGCCGGCGCCGCGCTCGCGCCACTCACATCGAGTGCGCAGCTGCCCAAGCTGCAGACGATGTCGAGAACGCCGTATCTGCTGCGCGCCGACCAACCGAATCGTCCGCCGGCCACCAATATCAGTGGTGACCCGTCGCTTGCCGTGGATTTCAATTCCACCGTGAACGGCATCAACCTGAACGGCATCGGCATCCTGACCACCCCCGATCCAACGGATGCCAACTTCGCGTTCTTCTGCACGGCGTCACGTGTCGGCCTCCGCACTCTGATTACCGCGGCCCATTGCGTGACGGACGAGACCAACGGCTCGCTGCTGTCCACCACGAACAACACGGCGATCACGCTGTTTGGCCCTGGCAGTTCGCTGGCCGGTGGGTTGAACACGGTTACCCTGACCTCGTCGTCCGTTGTGGTGCGGCCCGAGTGGCGCGGCTTCGATACCGAGGCCACGGCCGCCGACGGACACCTTGGATACGACGTTGCGCTCGTGAATTACTCGTTCGACCTCCCAAGCTGGATGCCGATCTACGGCCTGTACTCCGGCGACCCGTTCCAGCAGAACACCACGAACGTCGGCATCGGCACGTACGGCAATGGCACGCAAGGCGGCGTGGGTTTCGACGCGTTGCGGCGGTGGGGCGAAAACCGGGTGGACTACTACGTCAACAACTTCGCATCCCCCGACTGGAATATTCTCTACACCGATTTCGATGACGGCAACATCTTCCACGATGCATTCTGTTACGTGGACGTCAGCCTCTGTGATCAGGGACGGGGCCCCACGGAAATGGGGACGGCACCGGGTGATTCGGGAGGACCGCTCTTCATCGGAAATCAGATCGCTGGTGTTACCTCGTTCGGTACGTATTTCTGTACCAACAACAGTTGTCAGGATCCACTCGCGGACCCGAATGTCATCGATGGCTACGGCGCACTGAATGGATTCGCAGGCATCGGCGGAAATCAGGCGTTCATCGAGGCCGACATCGCCAGGGCCAACGCGCCGGAGCCCGCCAGTTTGTTGCTCATGGGAACTGGACTCTTTGCCATCGGCGGGTTTGCTCGGCGCCGTCGGCAGGCCTGATATCGCGTGGTGTCCATGAGGACGCTGGCAGGGTGATTCACGCGGAGCGAGCAAGGACGGCGGATCAACATGATTGATCCGCCGTTTCCATTGATGGATGCCTCGGCGTAGGCGTGGCCTGGTCCACAATGTGGCATCGGCTTTCCAGCCGTCGGGCGCGGGCGCAGATTGGCAGCGACACAGCCAGGAATCAGTCATGACAAGACCTGCAATTCAACGACTCGCGTGGCATGCTGCCTTGCTGGGCGCAGCGTGTGCGACGTCGCTGGTCGCCGTCGGCGCCAACGCGCAGGTGCTCCGCGGCCGACTCGTGACGGGAGATTCAAGCCGAGGCGTCGGCGGCGTCATCGTGATGCTCCAGGACACGATGGGAACCGATGTCGCGCGAACACTGTCAACGGCGGATGGGTCATTCTTCGTCCGCGCGCGAGCACCGGGTACGTATCGCATTCGCGCGCTGCGCATCGGGTTCAAGCCTTCGGACTTTGGGCCATATCGACTGACCGATACGGATCAATTGCGACTCGTCCTCCCAATGGCCGACACGCCGATTTCGCTCGCCGGTATCACCGTGTCGGCTCAGAATGAATGTCGGTCACGCGATGAGGGCGGTCCCGGCACGCTCGCCTTGTGGGAGGAAGCACGCAAGGCGTTGGTGGCCACGGTACTCACTCGAACAGACCTGAAGCCGGTGGTCACCATCGCCGACTATGAACGCATCGCCGACGTCGGGGTTGCGCGATTGAAGTCGCAGCGCGTGCAGCACCAGCGCGGTCCGAGCACGCGGCCATATAGCAGTCCGCTCACGCCGGAAGAGTATGCGGTGCGCGGTTATGTCGAGAGCGACAATACCGGTGTAACCTTCCGGGCGCCCGACGCCGACGTGCTCCTTTCCGAGAGCTTCGCTGCCGCCCATTGCTTCCGTGCGGTGTCCTCCCCGCGGGAACCCGGGCGAATTGGCCTCGCGTTTCGGCCAACGCGAAATGAACGCTCGCGCATTGACGTCGCAGGCACCCTGTGGCTCGATCGTCGCTCCGGAGAACTGCGGACCCTGGACATCCAGTACGCGGAATTGCCCGACGCCGTCACCGATGCGGGGGCTGGGGCACGCATCGAATTCGTCCGCCTCCCCACCGGCGCGTGGGTCATCCCGCGATGGGACATCACTGCACCGCGTGTTGTCAGGGGCCAGCGAAGGACCTCTGCGCCCACCGGCGACCTGACCGGGAACCGGATCATGACCCAATCGGGGGCCCGTGACTCTGTCGCGGACATCTGGCATCTCGGGGGCGCCCTCCTGCGAGTGGCCGTGGCCGGCTCGGACGTCTGGCGCGGTCCGCACGCGCGGCTGACCGGGCGAGTCGTCAGTGACACGAGCAACAGTCCTGTGCGTGGTGTCACCATCGCCCTCCTTGGGACCGACTACGCGGTAGCCACCAACTCACGAGGCGAGTTCGAGATCGATGACGTGCTCACCGGGCACTACGAGCTCGAGGTGCGTTCGCCCATGCTCGCCGCCCTGGGACTGGATGTGCCCGAGGTCATTCCCGTGGACCTTGGCGACTCGACGGTTGCATTGAATGCCATCAGGGCGCTCACCCTTCGCGACGCGGTCGCGCGGGCCTGCAAGGTGAGCGACACGCTCGTAGCCATTCAGGGTGTCGTGCACGATACCGCCGGAACGCCAATTGCCGGTGCGTCCATCGTTGCGCGGTGGCTCAGCCGCGTAACGTTTCACGCCGGTGGCGCCATCTTCGTCCGTACCGAGAATTCCACCGCCACGTCAGGTCCCGACGGTAGCTACCGACTGTGCGGCATCATGTCAGAGCGTGAGGTCCGAGTCGTCGCCACCAAGGAGTTTCGACGGAGCGACGTGCTGAAAACGATGCCGCCTGCGACTCCTGCGGTCACGACGGTCGATATCACGATCGCACGCGCGTCGGGCACCATGTCCGAAGAAATGCGCGCCTTCCTCGAGGATTCTATCCACCAGGAATCGGCGAAGCCCCTCGCCGGCGATGCGGGCCTCTCGACAGTCGCATCTGTGGTCAATGGCGGCGCCGAATTGCCACGCGGTCCACAACGCCCGGTGGTGGAATTGTCGGTGACCAACGCCGACGGGATCCCGCTGGCGGACGTCTCTCTGGTGATCACCTCAGGAGACAGGATCGTGCGTACGGTCGTGACCGGCCCTACCGGCAAGGTGTTTCTCGCGGATATCTCGCCGGGCACCGTTGGGGTGCGCGCTCGTCGCATTGGCTTCGTGGAAGGACAGGTCGCGGCGCTCGTGGAAGCGGGTCGCAATACCGTTCCGATCATTCTCGCGACCACCACGCCGCCCACGCTGGATACCATGCGAGTCATCGGCAATCGCCTGGCACGCGGCCGACTCGACGAATTCGAGACGCGGCGCATCAACCACACCGCGTCAGCATCCTTCAATCGAGACGAGATCGCCGCGCGCAATCCAACCGAAATCTGGCAGATGCTGACGGGCGTATCTTCCCTGAAGGTCGCGGACAGCGACGAAGG
>JBDUCM010000217.1:0-7508 GCA_040003455.1 bacterium | reverse complement strand
CTCGCCTGGCACGCGCGTATCTCAACGGCGGGCAACTCGACGGCGCGCGGCTCGCAAAGGGCGCGACAATCACGCAATTCACCACCGTAAATGACTCGGCATTCTCGAGCCGGGCACTGGGTTGGGATACGCCCAGCGACAACAGCTCCGCTGGCCATTTCATCAAGCGTCCCGCCTTCGGGCACACCGGCTTCACCGGTACATCGCTGTGGATCGCCCCGCAGCATGACCTGTTCGTGCTGCTCCTGACCAATCGCGTGAACCCCACACGCGAGCATACGAAAATCGGCCCCGTTCGCGTGGCCGTGGCCGACGCCGCCATGCGAGCGCTCAAGCCTGATGTGGTGGCACGATTGGAGGCCACCCCGGCCGCGCGTCCCTGACAGGAGGCCCCCCCTCAGCCCACATCGGCACCACCGGAAGCCCAAATGGAAAGGCGCACCCGCGGTATCGGGGTGGAAGTTGACGCTCGGGAACCGTGGTCCGGCCCTGGGTACTCGTCCCATGAATTCCCGCATCTTGAACCTCGCGGATGCGCGGGGTATATACTTATAGGTTGACTGGCCGCGTTCCCGAGGGGGGCGCCCAACGAGGGGAGGATTTGTGAGCACGATCAATCAGCCGGAAGTCTTGATGACCGTCACGCCCGTCGCTGGCGAAGAGGTCAAGAAATTCATGGCGCAGGAAGGGGTGGACCCCGCGGTAGGCGGACTCCGGGTCAGCGTGCAGCCTGGCGGCTGCAGCGGCTTCAAGTACGGCCTTCTCATCGAAGACGCCGCCGCCGAAGACGACCTGATCGTCGAGCAAGGCGAGTATCGCGTGTTCGTCGATCCATTCTCGGCCCAGTACATCAGCGGCGTCGTCATCGATTACACGTCGTCCATGCAGGGCTCGGGCTTCACGTTCAAGAATCCAAACGCAACGGGCGGTTGCGGCTGCGGCAGCTCGTTCTCCGCATAGCGCCATTCAGCCTATGACCGAACCGGTCCCAGGCGCCCCCGAGGACGTCGGCACCGGGCACGCGGCCCGCGAGCGCTCAGCGCATCGCGGGCCGTTACGCATCCCGGCACACGCCTCGGCGCGCGAACGTATCCACACCGTTGTCGTTGACGAACACGAAGATCTGGCGCGCCTCGTTGCCGGCCGCATCGCCGCGCTCATCCAGGAAAAGCGCGATGCCGGCCAGAACGCCGTCCTTGGCCTGGCAACCGGATCAACGCCCATCGGTGTGTATCGCGAACTGATTCGCATGCATCGGGCAGGAGAGCTGAGTTTCAAGAACGTCGTGACGTTCAATCTCGACGAGTACTACCCCATGGCGCCGGACAACATCCATTCGTACCACCGTTTCATGTGGGAGAACTTGTTTTCCCACGTGGACATTCCGCACGAAAACGTGCATGTGCCGCGCGGCGATCTCCCGCGCGACCAGGTGGACGATGAATGCCTGCGGTACGAAGCAGAGATCAAGCGGTTCGGCGGGATAGACTTCCAGATCCTGGGCATCGGAAAGACCGGGCACATCGGCTTCAACGAGCCCGGCTCCGGCGCAGACAGTCGCACACGTCTCGTCCATCTCGACGCCGTCACGCGGCGCGACGCCGCGGCGGACTTTTTCGGCGAGGAGTTCGTGCCGAAGGAAGCCGTGACGATGGGGGTCGCCACGATTCTCGAGGCACGCGAGATCGCACTCCTCGCCACGGGAGAGCACAAATCGGGCATCATTCGCCGCTCTGTAGAGGGCGAGATCAACCTCGAGATCGCCGCAACGTTTCTCCAACGCCACTCCAACACCACCTTCTACGTTGATCACGCCGCCGGCGCAGATCTCACGCGCATCGCGACGCCATGGCTGCTGGACGAAGTGGAATGGACGGAAGATCTGAAACTGCGCGCCGTGGTTTGGCTGTCCCAGCAGACCAAGCGCGCCATCCTCAAGCTCACGCAGCGCGACTACGCCGAGCATGGCATGTCGTCCCTTGTGGCCCGTTCGGGGTCGCCGGGAGCGGTGAATGGTGAGGTCTTCAACGCCCTCGGCGCAAAGATTCGCGGCAAGAGCAAGTTGCCCAAGGGGAAGCGCACCATCTGCTTCTCGCCGCATCCCGACGACGACGTCATCTCCATGGGTGGAATTCTCCGGAAATTCGTGGAGAACGGGAACGCGATGCTCGTGGCGTACATGACGAGTGGCAATATCGCCGTGTTCGACCACGATGTTCGGCGCTACGTGGATTTCCTCGAGCGGTTGGAGCAGGATCGCGGCATGGGACGACGCTCCATCGACACACTCGCGAGTCGCGTCTATGCATTTCTGGATGCGAAGCAGCCGGGCGACGTGGACATCCCGGAAGTGCAGGACATCAAGCGTATCATTCGCGAAAGCGAAGCCGTTGCGGGCATCGAAGTGATGGGCCTTTCACGCCGGAACGCGCGTTTTCTCAACCTGCCGTTCTATCAAACGGGCAAGGTAAAGAAGGATCCCATCGGGCCCGCTGACGTCGCGATCGTGCGCGATCTGCTGATTGAGTACCAGCCAGAGATCATCTTCGTTGCGGGGGACCTTTCGGATCCACACGGCACGCATCGCATGTGCAAGGAAGCCATCGACGGCGCGCTGCGCGAGTTGCTCGGCCCCGGGGATGAGCTGCATGCATCCGGTCGTGGTGCGCTCCAGGCCAAGCCGGAAGTCTGGTTGTACCGCGGAGCATGGCAGGAGTGGAACGTGACCGACGCCACGTGGCTTG
Source organism: bacterium (assembly GCA_040003455.1). GTDB lineage: Bacteria > Gemmatimonadota > Gemmatimonadetes > Gemmatimonadales > Gemmatimonadaceae > AG11. Next base: position 4,764 of record JBDUCM010000217.1, on the reverse strand, counting down.
TGCCCATGTCACAGGAGGAGCTTCGCCTCAAGATCCAGGCGATCTTCAAGCATCAGTCACAGAAGGACTCCGCCCCGTTCCCCGGCCAGGACGATCGCGAGTTCTGGCAACGCGTGGATGCGCGCAACAAGGACACGGCCGCACTTCTCGATCGGCTCGGGCTCGCCGAGTACTTCGCGATGGAAGCGTACGTCGTTCAAGAGGACTAGCTCGTGACGCGTTTCACAACCCTCGACGCCATCGTACTCGTCGCGTACCTGGCGGGAACGACCGCGCTCGGCCTTTACGTGGGACGACGACAGCGCGACGCAAAGGATTATTTCGTCGCCGACGGCGCCATTCCCTGGTGGGCCGTGATGTTTTCCATCGTGGCCAGCGAAACCAGCGCGTTGACGTTCATCAGCATTCCCGGTCTGGCCTATGGGGCGAAGGCCGGTGTGGGCGATTTCGGCTTTCTACAGGTGGTTGCCGGCTACGTCATCGGCCGATTTGTTGTCGCGCGAGTGCTGTTGCCACGGTACTTCGCTGGCAATCTCGTCACCGCGTACGCGCTGCTGGAAACGCGCTTTGGCCTCACGACGAGGCGGTTCACGTCCATCGTGTTCATGGTAACGCGCGCGGTGGCTGACTCGGTTCGCGTCTTCGCCACAGCCATTCCAGTGTCGTTGATTATTGCTCCGGCGATGACCAACAAGACACTCGTGATGCCCGTGTCGGTGCTGATTCTCGGGCTACTCACCGTCCTGTACACCTATCGCGGCGGAATGAAGGCTGTGGTGTGGACGGAATTGTTGCAGGCCACCATTTACGTGAGCGGTGCCGTTGCCGCGATCATCATCCTCGGCGGCCTGGTTCCGGGCGGATGGTCCGCCATCTGGGCGGCGGCGGCGGCGGCGGGCAAGACACATGCGGTGGACCTTGCCTTCTCCAAATCCAACCCGCACAACATCTGGGCGGGGCTGATCGGCGGCGCATTTCTCACCATGGCGTCACATGGTACCGACCAACTCATCGTTCAGCGCCTGATGTCGTCGCGCTCTCTCAGGGACGCGCAGCGGGCGATCGTCGGATCGGGCTTCGTTGTATTCATCCAGTTTGCGCTGTTCCTCACGATCGGCCTTGGATTGTGGGCGTTCTATCAAGGGCGAGTATTTCCGGCTACCGACCAGATCTTCCCCACGTTCATTCTCGAGCAGATGCCGGCCGGTCTGGTGGGACTCATCGTTGCGGCCATTGTTGCGGCCACCATGAGCACGCACTCGGGTGCGATCAACTCGTTGGCAGGAGCCACCACCCACGACATCTACCTTCCGCTCACCGGCCGGGACGTCAGTGACCCGCAGACGCTCAAGATGGGGCGTCTGTTCACGCTGGGCTGGGGGGTAGTGCTGACGCTCGGCGCCCTGCTCTTTCCGCAGGACACCAAGACACCGGTGGTGGTGGTGGCGCTGGGCATCGCCTCGTTCACCTCGGGCGGCCTTTTGGGCGGCTTCTTCCTCGGTATCTATTGGCGGCGCGCCATTCAGCGCGACGCGATCCTCGGGATGTCGATTGCAATTGCAACGATGGCGTTCATCGTCTTTGCGAAGCCGATCTCGTCCGCCTATCCTTCGCTTGCGTCAACGTTGGCGCCCGTGGGCGACATCGCGTGGCCCTGGTACGTTCTCATCGGCACTTCAATCACAATGATCGTAGGTATCGTGTCTTCCTTCACGCATTCCATGCCGGCCAGACAGCCGGTCGCAGCATGACGTTCATTGTTCTCGGGGTTGACGGCGGTGGCAGCAAGACGCGCGTCATGGTGGCCGATGAAACGGGCACCAAGCTCGGCGAGGTGGTGGGGCCGGGCTCGGCGGCGCGTCCCGGCGAGCTTGAGCACTCGGCCGACGTGATCACGGCGACGATCAATGATGCGCTCGCGTCGGTTGAGATGATGCACGTGATGCCGAAGGTGCTGTGCGTCGGCGTGGCCGGCGCCGCTACCGACGCGGAGCGTCAGGCACTCTGGCAGGCGCTGGTGGACCGAGAGGTGGCGGAAGAGGTCGTGGTGCATCCGGATTATGCCATCGCGCTGGATGACGCGTTTGGCGAGGGCCCGGGCGTGCTGCTGATCAGTGGTACCGGCTCGGCCGCCTTTGGTCGGTCGCCTGCTGGCGCGACCGCGCGGTGCGGTGGCTGGGGGCCGATGTGCGGAGATGAAGGCAGTGGTGCGTGGATTGGGCGTCGTGCGCTGAGTGTGGTGACAGCGTCGGCGGACGGGCGGGAGCCCGAGACAGCACTCGTTGGTGCGATTCTCACGGCAGCTCAGGTGAACGAGCCACGCGAGCTCGTCGCGTGGGCGGCCCAGGCCACACCCGCGATGTTCGCGACGCTGGCGCCGATCGTCACGAGCGTTGCCGATGCCGGAGATTTGCGCGCCAACGCCCTCGTGTCGCTCGCGGTGGAGGAGCTGGTGCTCCACATTCGCACGCTCTCGCGTTCCCTGTTCGGTGACGAGCGCGCGGCAACGCCAGTGGCACTCACGGGCGGTATGCTCCGCAAGGGAAGCACGCTGCGCAAGCGATTGGAGCAACGGCTGCGAAGCGCGGTGCCGGGCGCGCAAGTGCAATCCGATGAAGTGATTCCGGCGCGCGGAGCCGTGCGCGGTGCGCTGCGCTACCTCGCTGAAACAGTCAGTTGACGTGGCGCTCGCGGCGCGCTTGCTCGCCGAGAAGTGTCAGGAGGCCGCTGTAGCAGGTTAGGAGAGCGCGCCATTTCCCTCTACTTCCATCCGGCCGCCAGCGCGCAGGCGGATAGTTGTCGCGGCGGTCACGCCGATGTCCGCAATTGCATACCATTGCGACTTGCACATTGTATACATATGTTGCCGACATATGACTGACTCACAACTCGGGCGACGAGCCTCGCCACACATCGGCGCCCGCGACCGGATCGAATCCGTTGACGTGGTGCGCGGCATCATCATGATCATCATGGCGCTGGACCATACGCGTGATTTCTTCGGAAACGCGGCCGTCAGCCCCACGAATCTCGCTCAGGCATCAGTCGCGCTGTTCTTCACGCGCTGGGTCACGAACATCTGCGCCCCGGTATTCTTCCTCCTCACGGGAGCCGGATCATACCTGTCACTGCGGCGCAGGACGCGACCAGAACTCTCGCGCTTTCTCGTGACGCGAGGTTTGTGGCTGATCCTCATCGAGCTGACGTTGATGCGATTCCTGTTGCAGTTCAACGTGGACTATCGCGTCACGCTGCTGACTGTCCTGTGGGCACTCGGCTGGTCGATGACCGCGCTGGGCGGGCTGGTCCTCCTTCCGACGTGGATTGGCACGGCGTTCGGCTTGCTTCTCATTCTGACCCACAACGTCCTCGACGCGCCACACGACCAATGGCTCGGCGCACTCGCGCCGGTGTGGAGGATTCTGCACTCACCCTCGGTGCTGAACGCAAACCCTGATCACTTTCTGTTTCAGGGGTATCCGGTCATACCGTGGATTGGCGTGACCGCCGTCGGGTTCGCGCTTGGCAAGCTGTTCGACTGGCCGGCCGCGCAACGCCGCTCGGTCCTGTTGAAGGGTGGCATCGCAATCACCGTCGGCTTCGTCGCCCTTCGGGCGCTCAACATCTACGGCGATCCGGTGCCGTGGTCAACGCAACGAACGGCAACCTACACGGCGCTGTCCTTCCTGAACGTGAACAAGTATCCTCCGTCCCTGCTCTTCCTGATGATGACGCTGGGGCCAGCACTGCTGCTGCTCGGCGCCCTCAACGACAGGACACCTCGCCTGCTTCGGCCGGTGCTCACCATCGGCAAGGTGCCGATGTTCTACTTCCTGCTTCATTTCGGGCTGATTCACCTCGTGGCGGTGATCGTGTGCCTCGTGCGATACGGCACCGTCCACTGGATGTTCGAGTCGCCGAGTCTCGACAAATATCCCATCACACAACCCCCTGGATGGCCGCTCACGCTACCGCTGGTATACGTGGTGTGGATCGGCGTGGTAATCAGCGTCTATCCCGCGTGCCGATGGTATGCGTCACTGAGGAAACGCCGCACCGATTGGTGGCTGAGCTATTTCTAAACGTGCAGCAGCGCAGGGTCCGTCGTCTCGAAAACGGGCAGATGAAATTGGAAACGGCCAAATGCCGCAGTGTGCAGTTTCCGGCCGTTTCCCTTCACGTCCGGCATCTTCTCAGACCTGCTAGGGCGCCGTTGAGAAGGTGAACGGCTGTTGCACCACTTGACGCACCGCTTTGCCGCGCACCATGGCAGGCGTGAAGCGCATTTCAAGAAATGCCGCGTGTGCTGCTTCCGAGAAGAGTGCGTGGGAGGTCTTGATGATCTTGAACGAGTCTGGCTCGCCCTTCCCTTCGGCGTCAACGACGAACTGCACGAGCACTTGCCCCTGCATGCCGGATGGGCGGAGCGCGTCGGGATATTTGACGGCGCCGGTTCCCGGAATCTGTTTTGCGGCCTTCTCCACCTGAAATTCGAAATACGGAAGGGCGTCGCTCGGCACGCCGCCCGCTACTGCCCTGGAGCCGGCAGGGTCATCTCCGGGATGGCGGCAGCGACCACTCGTCGCAAGAGGCAATGCCTCGGGCATCGTCCGCGTGAACGACAAGTCGATGTCCGGGAGCGATGTCGGAACCTTGAGGTCCTTGCCCAGCAGTCCAATGATGATGACTCCAGCGCCGCGAGCGACGTCCATTGCGCGCAATACCTCCTGATACGTCACCGCTGAATCGCCCTTGATGAGCAAC
>JBDUCM010000216.1:0-7518 GCA_040003455.1 bacterium | reverse complement strand
CACGAAGCTCAAAGCGTCGTGCGGCTGCCGGAGGTGCGCCATTGCCGCGACCCTGCGGGCCATTCGGCGCAACTGAACTCGTGTCGCCGCCCCCACCGGGGGCGGTGCCTGGAGGGGTGACAGGGGCAACAGCGCCCGGCGCAACGGCGGGCGAATTGGCGGGTGCGCCCGGCACGGGAGTGACCGCGCCTGGCCCACCAGCGCGTCCGCCACGGCCACCGCGGCCTGCCGCATTGGAATCGACTTGATAGACGATCCACTTGGAGTCGGACGAGAACACACCGCGCGATGCATTCTGGATCTGGATGTCCTGGTTGGTGTCCAGGCGCAACAGATGGATCACCGGCTTGGCGTCCGTGGGCGTGGTGTTGGTGTACGACATGCCATACACCACCCAGTTGCCGTCCGGCGAAATCTGCGCCCCGTCGATGCTGCGCCAGCGCGCGTAGTCGTTGACCGACAAGACCTTCTTCGCGGCCGATTGAGCACTTGCCGGCGCGGCAACACTCGCGAGCGCGACGAGCAGCGACAACCCTCGCGCCGCGAGCTGACGGCGTGAGCGAGGACGCATCGTCGCTGGTGTGAGCACGTTCATATCTCTGGAAGGTTGGGAGGGGGTGAATCGTGCAGCGCCCAGGTGGGACTCCACTGAGGCGTGCCCAGCGTCAGGCATGCCCTTTCTACGCCGCCGGTGCACGCGCCGTTGCCCGGGCGCAGCCCTATTCTAGCTGCCTGCCTGACGGGTGGTGAGGGTGGTTTGCGCGGCGGCCCCCGTTGGAGGATAGGCTGCCCGGTGACGGTGGCCGCAGATTTGTGAATGGCGACAGCGCGAGGCACATTGATCTCGCGCAACCGGCCCACCACTTGGCGGGCCGGCCGTTCATCGACCAACGGGAGAAACCACGAGCATGACTGGATCGACCCTCGCGCTGAGCATCCGTGCCCCGCTGCTGGCCTTCAGCGTCCTTGCGGCGCCAGCGCTTGCACAAACGCCGGCGACGTACTTCCCACCTGCCGGCCAATGGCAGGTGAAGTCTCCGGCCGCGCTCGGACTCGATTCCGTGAAGCTTCAGTCCGCGGTGGCCTACGCGCTCGCGAACGGCAGTACCTGGGATTTCGACAAGGACCAGGTCCGCACATTCGGAACGCCGCTTGGCCCGTTGCCAAAACAGCGCGCTGCTACGAACGGCATCATCCTGCGGCACGGGTACATCGTCGCGCAGTTTGGCGACGTCAAGGCCAGTGATCCCGTATACAGCGTGGCGAAGAGCTTCCTGTCCACGGTCGCATCGCTGGCGGTGGAGCGTGGGCTCATCAAGAATGTGAATGATCCCGTGGCCCAATACATCCACGATGGCGGCTACGACTCCCCACACAACAGCAAGATCACATGGAAGAACCACTTGCAGCAGGAGAGCGAGTGGGAGGGAACGCTCTGGGGGAAGAACGCGGACTTCGTGGGGACCGAGCAGTTCGGGCGCGGGGAACGGAAGCCGCGGGCCATCCAGGAGCCAGGTTCGTTCTACGAGTACAACGACGTGCGCATCAACCGCTTTTCGCTGTCGCTTGCGAAGATTTTTGGCACGAGCGTTCCCGAGGTGCTGAAGACGAATGTGATGGATCCCATCGGCGCGTCGAACGAGTGGCGGTGGATTCCCTATGGCAACTCGCAGGTGGAGATCAACGGCAAACAGGTAGGCTCAGTGAGTGGCGGAACGCGCTGGGGCGGAGGGCTGTGGATCAACTCTCAGGACCTCGCGCGATTCGGCCTGCTCATCCTCAATCATGGCAAATGGGGCTCACGGCAACTCGTGTCGGAAAAATGGCTGACGGACGCCGTGACGCCGAGCGCGCATGGCCCGGACTACGGGTACCTGTGGTGGCTGAACACCAAACAGAAACAGTGGCCGAGCGGACCGGCGTCGAGCTTCGGGGCGCTGGGCAATGGATCGAACATCATCTGGATTGATCCCGACCACGACATTGTGTTCGTGTGGCACTGGTACGAGAACCGTGCGATGGATGGAATGGTGCAGCGCATCGTGGCGTCCGTCACTGGGCCGTGAGACTAGCCACCCTCAGTCGTCGGGTCGGCAGCATACTCACGTTCGCGGTACTCGAACCAGTCGAAGTCTGCCGGACGGGCCGTTCCCGCGAGATCCTGACAGGCCATCCCGACGAATGCCCCCGTAAAATTGGGGGACCCGGGCATTGCGGCTTCGTCTGAAAGTATGCTGGCGTCGAATTGCTGGGGCAGCCAGATCCAATCGGTGCCTGCGTCGTCGCCGTGGAGAACACAATACGCAAACCGTAGCCGCTCAAAATCGACGTCGACTCTGAGCATCACTCTTCGCCCGGAGTCAATCGCAATGGGCGAGGTGAACGCATCGGCCTGGACGCCGTCGGGAATGGCGGACATCACGCGGAGATGCGTGCCCAGTTTCTCATCGTGCGAGATGTACAGGTAGTGGAACTTTGTGCCGCCGTAGTAGCAGATGAGACCAGCCATCTGCTGATAGTGCTCCGGCGCAAATTCGATCACGGTGCGCGCGGTGTAGCAGTGTGACTGCTGGCGCCGCGCCACCAAGGCTTGCCGGTACAGACTCCCCATCGTCTCTCGGCCGTACAGACGCAGGTGGCCGGGCCGCGCCCGAAGGCTGAACAACTCGTCAGGGTATGGCGACCGAAGCCACTGGAAGTCGACAGGCAACGCATCACCGTCGAAGTCGGCGCGGGTTGGCGGGTCGGCAAATGTGTGCGGCGCCAACTGCGGCGCCACGACGGCGAGTATCGGAGTACCGGAGCCATCCTCGGTGCGCAGCCAGCCGTCATCGCCCCAGACCATCCGCTGAATGGCAGTCTCTCGGCCAAGGGTGCAGCGGCCACGGTTGGGAATCGGACGGCCGCAGAGATAGACCATGAATGTTTCGCCAGCCTGCGTCTCGACGAGATCTGCGTGGCCGGCGCGCTGCAACGGTGCGTCCGGACGATGGCGCGCACTCATGATGTATGTGTCGGGGTGCAATTCGTAGGGCCCGTTGATCGACCGCGACCGCGCCATGGTCACGGCGTGGCCCCAGCCCGTGCCGCCTTCCGCCGTGATGAGATAGTAGTACCCACCGCGTTTGTAGAGGTGGGGCGCCTCGGTGAATCCGATGTCGGTGCCCGAGAAGATGTTGATGCGCTCACCAACCAGCCGGCGCGTAGTGGACGAGTACTCCTGTAGCACGATGCCGGCGAAACGGTTGTGCGCCGGACGATGGTCCCACAGCATGTTCACGAGATAGGTGCGGCCATCATCGTCGTGAAAGAGCGAGGGATCAAAGCCGCTGCTGTTGAGGTGGATGGGCTCGGACCATTCGCCGGCGATTGAATCGCAGGTAGCGAGATAGTTGTGTACGTCCCGCAGCGACGCGCCGTTCGCGCCGCCAACGCTGGTGCGGCCATAGCGCTTTACGTCAGTGTAGATGAGCCAGAACTGTCCGTTCGCATGCGTGAGGCAGGGCGCCCAGACGCCGCATGAGTCAGGCTCGCCAAGCATGTTCAGCTGACTGGCGCGCCGAAGAGGACGGCCGATGAGCTGCCAGTGTACGAGGTCTCGCGAGTGGTGGATCTGGACACCAGGGAACCACTCGAAGGTTGATGTTGCGATGTAGTAGTCGTCGTCGACACGGACGATGGATGGATCTGGATTGAACCCACGCAGGATGGGATTCTGGATCATGCCGGGAGCCAGCGCCGGCTTCGCATTCCGCGTCATGCTGTTGCGGCCTCGGGTGCGCGGACGAGCGTCCACAATACGGCGGCGCCAATCAGGTCGAGCGCGCCAAGGCAAACGAAGAACGGGGTATAGCCAACTGTGGCCACGAGTCCGCCGATGAGCAGGTTGAAGAAAAGCAATCCGGCGTTGCCGCATGTTCCCGCCATACCTGCCGCGGTCGCGACTTCGTTTCGCGGGAACAGGTCGGACGACATGGTGATGACTGTGACGGACAGGGTCTGGTGAGCGAACCCCGCAAGGCTGAGCAAGGCAATGGCCGCGTAGGGACTCTGCACGTAGCCCACGAACGCGATACCGGTCATGAGACAGGCACCAACGGTGAATGCCCACTTGCGCGCGTTGATCAGCTGCACGCCGCGCTTCGCGAGCGCCATGCTCACGAGGCCGCCGAACATGCTGCCGAAGTCCGCCGCGAGAAATGGAAGCCACGCAAAGAGCGCGATGTGCTTGAGATCGAAGCCGCGCACGGTACTGAGGTACAGCGGCACCCAGAAGGTGAGGGTGCCCCAGGTAGGATCGGCGAGGAAGCGCGGGATGGCGATCCCCCAGAAATTTCTACGCGCGGCGATGCCCCCAATTGACGGGCGTGTGCCGTCACCACGAAGGTGGTGCTCCTGACCGGCCGCGATAAACGCGCGCTCCTCATCCGACAGTGCGGGGTGCTTGTCCGGCGACTCGTAGAACCACAGCCAGAGCGCGACCCACACGAGTCCGATGATACCGGTGATGACGAACGCGATGCGCCAACTGTATACGAGGATGGCCCATGCGATCAGCGGCGGCGCGAGCATCGAACCCACCGATGCGCCAACGTTGAACAGTCCGCCCGCGAGGCCGCGCTCACGGGCCGGAAACCATTCAGCCGTCGCCTTCATGCCCGCGGGGTTGGCGCAGCCCTCGGCGAGGCCAAGCAGTCCGCGAAAGAACGCGAGGCTACGCCATCCGGTCGCGAGGCCATGCGCCATGCTGACGAGCGACCACGCAACGGCGAAGATGGCGAAACCGATCTTCAGCCCCACGACGTCGAGCACGAAGCCCGCCGCGGGCTGGAGCATGATAGCTCCCTGAAAGACGCCGACAATCCACGAGTATTGCTGCGTGTTGATGTGCAGGTCCGTGAACAGCGTTGGTGCGGCAACGGCCAGGGTGCTGCGTGTGAGGTAGTTGATGATCGACCCCAGCATGAGCAGGCCGATGATCCACCAGCGCAATCCCTTGATCTTGGTTCTCATTGCGCACCAAGGTGCTTCCTTCAGCGCGGCGGGCGCCAGTACGGCGCCTCGGCCATCGCTACTTCTTCAACTCGAAGTCGGCGATGTGCAGGTCGAGGTTGTGATTCACGCGTAGCCCAACCACACCATCCGTGTTGATGCCCGCCAGCTCCGAACGCGGAATGGATTTCACGGTCTTCCCGTTGGCCATGAAGTCCACGGCATCCTTGCCGACGTGAATCGCCAGGACGTTCGTGGCATGACCGTCTTTCGGGTCATCCTTGTTGATTGCCGGGTCGGGGGTCCATGCCACGAGTGCCTTGGGGCGCGCGTCGCTGGACCGGTAGTTGATGAGGATGCCGCCATCCATGGGACGAATGACGAAGTAGAGATAGCTCTGCGTGGAGTCCTGGAGGTTGTTGCCTCCCACGAACAGACCATAGGCCTCGTGCTCCATTCCCTTCCGCTGCGAAAGGGACACGCTCACCGTGTAGTCGCCCTTCGCGGCATCCGCGGCGCGATAGTAGATCGCGGCCGGCCCAGTGGAGATGTGGAGTCCTGGCCCCATGGGCCGGAAATCGATCTCGGTGATGGCGTGTGGCGCTGGCGCTGGACGGCCGGCCGCAACGCGAATGGGATCGAAGCGCATGCTCCAACCGGCTGGCAACGTGCCCGAGCCCTTGATCGCCTTGGTGGGATCCATGTTCATGCCGGCCATACCCTGCGCGTGGAGCGGCGAGGCGACAGCAACAACGACGGCCATGGCGGCAACGAATGACATGCGCATGCGAAATCCTCGAAGGGTCGGTGACCGGAACGAACCAATGTCGAAACATGGGCGATGCACGGGTCGGCGCGCAATGCGGACAGGTGATACCTGCGGTTCCGTATCCGCGGCAGGAGCACCCCGCGCCACGGAACTAACCATTCGGACAGTACACGACGAATTCCCGCGCGTGCATCGTTCGTTCGTGGCCAATCTCGGCTACGCGAACACCAACAGGCAGAACACGCATGACGGATTCATCGGGAAGTAACACGCTCGTCGATTTCTCGAACCAGCTCGCCTCTGTTGTCGAGCGGGCCGCAGCGAGCGTCGTGGCAGTGCATGCACGATCACGCATTGCGTCCACGGGAGTGCATTGGCGAGATGGCCTCATCCTGACGACGGACGCCACCATTCGCCGCGACGAAGGCATTACGGTCACGCTGCCCGACGGCCGCGTGGTGCCGGCGAGCATTCAGGGCCGCGATGCAAGCAGCGACCTCGCGGTGCTGCGGGTGACGGATGCCGGGTTGCCGCCCGCCGAGCTCGGCGAGCCCGCGACGCTCAGGCCAGGGCACATCGTGCTCGCGCTTGCACGCCTGGACGAGAACGGACCGCGAGTGAGTTTTGGAGCGGTGAGCGCTGTGGGCGGGCCATGGCGCACCTGGAAGGGCGCGGAGTACGACCGACGCATTCAGTCGGGGGTGACACTCCATCCGGGCTTTGGCGGCGGACCGCTCGTGGACGCGGCGGGCCAGGTGCACGGCATCAATTCCGGGGGATTGAGTCGGCGCTTCGCGACGACGATCCCGGTTCCGAGCATTGAACGTGTGCTCGCACACCTCGTGAGCAAGGGCTACGTGCCTCGCAGCTGGCTTGGCGTTGCGATGCAGCCCGTCAAGCTCTCGTCGCAACTACGGGGAATCCTGTCGCTGGAGAATGAGACCGGCCTGCTCATCATGGGTCTCGAGCATGACGGACCAGCGGCGCGGAGCAACCTGTTTGTCGGCGACATCATCGTCGGCGTGGATGGCCAACGTGTGACGGAACCCGACGATGTCGCGCGCGTGCTCGGCGGCGAGGCCGTGGGCAAGACGCTTCCTTTCGATGTGATCCGTGGCGGCACTCGCCTAAGCGTGGACGTCACTGTTGGCGAGAGACCGCGCGGCTCACGTCGGTAGGCGCGTCGGCGCCGCACGGGGAACGTGACAAGGGCACGGCGAATTGCTTCCTGACGATGTCCTCGCCCTTTCGCGTGTATCTCTCTGTTGCTGATTCCATGCGCCGCGCCTCGCTCGCGCAGGCGTTGCGCATGGACGCGAGCGTGCGGTTTGTCTCCCGCGAAGAGGATGCTGACGTCGTCGTGAAGGATTCCGAGGCAACGCACTCCTCATCCCTGAGCGGTGATGCTGGCGACTCGGCCGCGCCGGTAAAACCGGGCCAGTCCCTCACGCCACGGGAGCGTGAGGTGCTGCTGCTAGTGGCGGCAGGAATGGGCAACGCTCGCATCGGCGAACAGCTTGGTATCTCGAAGAGCACCGTGAAGTACCACCTCGGCGCAATCTTCACGAAGCTCGGCGTGCACACGCGCGCCGAGGCAGTGACGAGGGGAATTCGATCCGGCCTGGTGCTCCTCTAGGCGCGATGCTGTTCAGTCAACGCGAATTGAGGCGCCTACTTGAACCACGGAGGGCACGGATGGCACGGAGGATTGGTCGAAGCTGTTATTTGCTCTTCCTCTGTGTTCCTCTGTGGCCTCT
>JBDUCM010000215.1:0-7537 GCA_040003455.1 bacterium | reverse complement strand
GCGCACGGCCTCGGGCACCGCACCGCTGGAGCGGGCCACCTCGCGCTGATAGCTCTCTGCGACGTCGAGGAGTAGCAGGGTCTGTCCCGTTGGTATCGAGGACTCGACGAAGCTGTCACGCGCCGCATCGACGTCCTGGGCGAAGGCGCGAAAGGCGGCGATCTCCTCGGTATATGAAGGGCGAAGGTCCTCTTCGAGCGACGCTCTGTCGTCGTGGTCCAACTCGCCCGCCGCGACGATCCTCGGCGGTTCCTACGCCGGTAGCTCTGGACGTCCAAGCCCCGAGGACCGTTCCGTGCCGCATCCAACGTCCGTAGACCGCTTTCCTTCCCAAGCAGGACGGCGCAGGTTGCGAGTCCGGTCGTCCGCTCTGTATGTCGTGGCACAACAATAAGTTACGAAAGTATGCTGCCGGCCTCGGCGGCCTCTGTTGCGCGTCCAAACGGTCCCACAATGGTCCCCAACTGCATCGAGCGTGGGGACCGTTGCTCGCAAGAACTAACGGTCGTTCCCATGTATCTAGCTCTGGAAGAAGCTTGCAGTCATTTTCCGCGCTCGGAAGGCAGTGGACGACGCGGAATGGATTGCGGAACTCGCGGCGGCGAGTTGTGATATCCATGATGGCGATGGCGCGACGTCATCGTGAGTTGTTGTCGGTCTGGCGGTGTGAGGCAGCTCGAGTGACTCGCTTGGCCATCTCCGTCTGGAGCTTCTCGTCCGTGCGACGAGCTGACGCCGACCACAATCCTCTTACATCACTTCTCTCGGAATCGCGATGGCAACGGCTGGCCTCGTCGGCGGACTCGGACCCGAAACCACCGTCGACTATTACCGACGAATTCTGGCGGCCTGGCAGGGCCACGATCCATCGACCGCGCCGCATCTCATTATCGACAGCATCGACGTCCAGGAAATCTTCAGGCTGGTTGAATTCGATCGCGCTGGTCTCGCCGAATATCTCTCGGCATCCGTGAACCGCCTCGCGCGCGCTGGTGCGGACTTCGCGGCGATTACGGCGAACATGCCGCACCTGGCGTTCAGGGAGGTCGCTGGACGATCACCGATTCCGCTCGTGAGCATCATCGCCACGTGTGCCGACGCTGCAGCGGCGCATCGGGTGAAGCGGCTTGCTCTTCTTGGTACGCGATTCACGATGGAAGCGTCGATGTATCCCGACGAGTTGGGCGGCCGCGGGATTGAGGTCGTTGTGCCGAGCGAGTCAGAACGAGCGTTCATTCACGATCACTACGTCGGCGAGCTGCTGAAGGGCACGTTTCGCTCCGAGGTGCGCGCGCAAGTCGAGGCGATCGTGGCACGCCTGCGCGATGAGGAACACGTCGACGGCGTGATCCTTGGCGGTACGGAGTTGACCCTGTTGCTGCCGTCGGCGACCGTCGCTGAGCTGCCGGCGTTTAACACGACGGCGCTGCATGTCGATGCGATCGTGAAGCGACTGCGGGCATGAATCGGCAAAGGGAACCATGGCGATTGTCCGGCTGAGGCCAACGACCGATGCGGATCTCGATTTCGTCGTGAAGGCGGAGTCAGATCCCGGTACCCGTTCTTTCATCGTTGCATGGCCGCGCCATCGGCACGTTCTTGCACTCCACGACGCTGACATCGCGCATTGCATCGCAGAGGATGAGACGCAGCGTCCTGTCGGCTTCGTCATCGTCGCGGGAGTGACGAACTCGGATTCGAGCATCGAGTTCCGGAGAATCGTTGTGGTCGATACGGGAAGGGGATATGGCCGGTCGATCGTGCGAATCGTAAAGGAACTGGCATTCCATGAGTTAAAGGCGCACCGGTTGTGGCTTGACGTCAAGGCACACAATGATCGAGCACGCGCTCTTTACAAGAGCGAAGGGTTTACGGAAGAAGGAATGCTCCGCGAGTGTATTCGCGGTCCGGCCGGTTTCGAGTCCTTGGTCGTCATGTCACTGCTGCATGATGAGCTCAGGTAAGCCGGGGACGGAGACCTGCTTGGTATCTCTTGCGTGATCGAGTTTCAACCCAGTCGCTCAGGCGGCGGACCAGCGTGACGGCCCGGCTCGACATCGGGCGTAACGCGGAAACCCGGTCAATGGATGATCTGGAGCGAAGTTCATCACGTGGATCAGGAATGCAACCGCACCCCGATCGATGAGCGACGTGCTGACCATTCTGATCCCGCCCAGACACGCGCGTAGCTATCAGACACCCAACTCTTGTGGTTACGCGCGCGGCACGCAACGCCGAAGCTGTTCTATAGGCCGGGATGGCTGGAGAGAACCCTTCGCGGTCCGCTCACCCCACGTTGACAATGCAACGTCAGCGCCAATGACCTTCGACGAAGTACCAGCCGGAACGTTCATGCTCCCATCGACCTGGCTCCCATTCACGATACCCGCGCTCGGGCTGTGCCCAGTGGCCGCCTATCCACTCGTAGTCGTCGCGGCGCCAGGCCCAGTGGCCCTTCACCCACACATATCCGTTGCCGGGGCCGGCCGAGATCACCTCGACGCGTTCGCGAGGCGGTTCGCGAATGACGTACTCGACTCTACCTCGCGGGCGCGAGCTGTTCGTGAAGCAGGCTGCGCTCATCATGAGCGTCAGAGCCACTGTCAATGATCGAATCTTTGTATAGATGCGCATGATGTCCTCCACGATGGTGTCGAACCGTTGGACATCCGGCGCACTGCAACGTTAGCGGACTGGTCGCGGATGAGCCCCCGCCGTTACACCGGCGCATTTCCATGCCGCGGATCTCGCCCATCTGGCGTTGTTGGCGGAACCGGGGTTGACGGCGGACGGAAGAAGCCTATATGCAGTCCTGGTTGCGATCCTTGACAGCGCGCGGATAATCTCTGCGCGGCCTACTGCTATCCATGCAGCATCCCCACGAATTCCAACTGACCCCGGAGCAGCGAATGCAGATGCGTGTAACACTGTTGGTCGCCAGTTTGTTGGGATCAAGCGCTCCGCTCCGTGCGCAAACGACCACGATCGACAACGTCACGATCGTCGACGTCACCAACGGCCGACTTCAGTCGCGAAAGACAATCGTCATCGAAGGAAATCGAATCGCGCGCATCGACAACGCGACTGCGTCCTCGCATGCCACCGCCACGCTCGACGGCACCGGAATGTTCGTGATCCCCGGCCTGTGGGACATGCACGTGCATGCGTACTTCACCAACGATACCGCACGCTTCCACAGCACGAGTGAAGTGATGCTCCCGCTGTTCGTCGTCAACGGCATCACCGGGGTGCGCGACCTGGGCAGCAATCTCGACGCGACGCTCGCCGCGCGCGACAGCATTGCCGCGCATCAGTTGATCGGTCCGCGGATGTTGGTGTCGGGGCCCATGCTCGATGGCCCGACTACCCGCTACGCCGCCGCGATCAAGGTGGCAAATGACTCGGAGGCGCGCGCGGCCGTGCGAATGCTCAAGCAGCGCGGCGTCGACATGATCAAGACGCAGTCGCTCATCCCCAGAGAAGCCTATTTCCCGATGGCTGATGAAGCCGCTCGCATTGGCATTCCCTTCGAGGGTCACGTGCCGAACGCGATCACGGGCATGGAGGCCATCGCAGCGGGCCAACGGAGCTTTGAGCACTTGCTCGGCGTGAGCGACACGGCGACGGCGCTCATCGCGGAGCTCGCCCGCAAGCACGTGTGGCAGTGTCCCACGGTGATCAACAGCGTCGGCACCGCCGCCGACCTCACGAGTGACCCCGGCGTGCCGTACTGGCTACGGGCGGCAGTCGACGGGTGGCGGCGCACCGCAGTCACTCGTGCAACGGCGAGTGACTCCACAACGCAGGCAGCGGAAGCACGCGCGACGCGCCGGCTCGCTCTCATCAAGCGGATGTATGACGCGAAGATTCCGTTTCTCGCGGGCACCGATGCGCCGGCGGGATATGACCTCGTGCCCGGCGCGAGCCTCCACCGCGAGCTTCAACTGTTCGTGCGCGCGGGACTCACGCCGTTGCAGGCGCTTCAGACGGCGACATTGAATCCGGCGATCTATTTCAGCAAGACGGCGGAGTGGGGAACGGTTGCGCCCGGAAAGATTGCGGACCTCGTCGTGCTCCGAGCCAATCCACTCGTCGACATCGCCAACACGCGGTCGGTCGTCGCGGTGGTCGCGGACGGTCGATACCACTCACCGCGCGAGCTCGATCGTCTCCGCCTTCGCATCATGGAACTGGCGGCAAAATGACTGGGCGCGACCCGCTTCGTGCGGGTCACGTCCCCTTCCTGCCCTCATACGGACGCAAATTCCAGTCGAGGAACGTCCAGACGCGATTCCATGAGTCGCGTTGCTCCGGCGTATTCGTGGGTTCAAAGCTCTTGAGATCGGTCATGTCAGGTCGAGGTCCAGCGCCACCTCGGCCAGTGCCGGGTAGTGTTGCCGGGCTCATTCTGTCGAATAGGTGTCCGCCCAGCGGATTCTCGTAGATCTTCGTCTCGGCGAGGAACGGCTTGCGCGCACGCAATGCGTCCACGAGCTGCATCGCCTCCTCGATCACAACGTCCGCGTCGTTCCTCGTGATGTGCACCAGCAGCGGGCTCTGGATGTTGTCCACCTGGTAGATCGGCGAGCGGCGCTTGTACTCATCGTGCTTTTCGCTCGGCAGGCCGCCGGTGCGGTTCTGCGGATCGATTCCCGCCTTGCGCTGCTCTACGCCGTTCCATGCCAGGCGCTGGAAGAGGTTCGTCACCGGGACGATCGCCGCGACGGCCTTGAACGTCGCCGGCTCCCGCTCCGCCGCCAGCAGCGTGATCATGCCGCCATGACTCCATCCGATGATGCCGACGCGCTCCATGTCCACCATGGGCATCGTCTTCAGGTATTCGGTGGCGGACGTGACGTCTTCAACCTCCTGACCGCCGTAGTCGATCGCGTCGTAGTGCTCCGCGCCGTAGCCATAGGATCCGCGGTATTCCGGCGCGATCACCACGTAACCTCGCTTTACCGCCTCCTGCACGTACGGGATGTAGTACTCGTAGACGTGGCCGCGGATGTCCGGGTGCACCCAGACGAGCGCCGGATGTCCCTTGGCTCCGCGCGGTTGAAGCGGCGAAAAGACGAACGCCGGAATCGTCATCCCGCCGGCCTTGCTGCTGTACGAGATCTTTTCCATTCGCATGATGCCCTCGCTGGCCTTGCGCCAGGTGGCGTCCGTCAATTTCTGGCCTTCCACCTCGCGCTCTCGCGCGGCGCGAATCTGCTCCGGCGTTTGCGGGCCTCGTCCGCCACCCCCCTGGACGGCGCCGCCTGGCGCAGGAGATGGCGCCGGCGCTTCCTGAACCGGCGGCTTGGCGCACGCGAAAGACGCAACGAGCGATGCGGTCGCGATGAAACGGAGGGATCCTTCGGTGATTCGTGTTGTCATGCAGCGCATTCCGGCACTCCGGCGGAGATGATATCCGCTCAGAGAATATCGACGTGGAGCGCTGCGGACCAGTCGGTCACGAGAGGGAGGCACTTCCCGCGTGACCGCTGCGAGGTGGTCCGGGCGCTGAACGCTGCGACTCGCCTAGTGTTTCGTCAGCCCTCCCAGCGTGATGCGGAATTCCTTCGCGGTCGCGTCGTAGTTCACGGTATACGTCGTGGGAGAACTGCCGGACTTCGTCCACTGCGCCGGCTGTGGGATGTTCTTCATGACGTTTGCCGGGTGACTATCGAGGTATGCCTTCGTGATCATCGGCTCGAGGAAGATGAACTGCCCGTCCCACGAACCATAGATGAACGTGCTCGTGAAGAGCTGCCCATTGAATTCGGGCGACTTCACGTCCGTCCAGTGCACCCCCATCTGCGGCACTGCGCTCGCGGCGATCGGCGAGGGTGGCGACACGTAGCCTGTCGGCACGAAGGCAGCGGTCGGCAGGTTCGTCGCCTTCGCGGCCCACTGGGGATCGGTCGGCAGGATCGCGGCCTGGGTTGCCTGGCTGACCGTGTAGAAATGCATGTCGAAGTGCGGCTGCCCGTAGATCTGCAGCGGATCATGCCCGAGCGGATTCCATCCCAGCTCCGCGTGATCGAAGCCGGTGCCCGCGGCCTCCGCCGGCAGTGCCAGCGTCGCCATGATCGCGCTTGGGCTCGGCCCGCTCACGGTGGCGGGCAGGCCGTTCAGCGCTGTCTCGGTCATGGCAATGCCGACGGCCGAGGCCACACCCGACGCATCGATCTGCACCCATGCACGCGCCGAGCCCTGCGCGAAGGAGACGGAGGGGCCATATACGAGCGCCGACTTGTCGACGGCGGTGGTGCTGTCGCTACAGGCGATGGCCACGCCGAGCGTGGCGATCACGACGGTGGCGGTGGCGCCGAAGAGTGCCTTCTTCATGTGCGAATCCAGGTGAGCGGGTGGCGATGTGAGTGCTGACAACTCCACTAGCGACAATCAGGACGTGTATTTTTCATCGAATGCTGGCCGGAAGGTCGCCACACCCCGTTTTTGGTGGCCTCCTCCTGTAGGTGGTGGTAAGATTCGTTGTGGCGACTGACCTGCACGGCGAAGCTCGACGCCTCTTCGACGAACTGCTCGAGCTCGGTGCCGCAGACCGCGCTGCACGGTTGCGCGATCTCGGCCCCGATCCGGCCGTGGCGCACGAGGTCACCTCGGCGCTGGCCGCGGCTGCGCGCGCGGGCGACTTCCTGCGGCTGTTGCCCTCGGGCGAGGCCATCGCGCCGGCAGCCGGCATGGTCGCGGGCCGCTATCGCATCGAGCGACACCTGGGGAGCGGCGCCATGGGCGACGTCCACCTCGCGTGGGATCTGCAGCTTGAGCGCAGCGTGGCGCTCAAGTTCCTGCGCGCTGCCGCGGCTGCCACAGACCCCACTGCCGTCGCGCGCTTCCGCGCCGAGGCCCGCGCGGCGGCTCGGCTCGAGCACCCGCACGTGGCCACTGTGTATGACGCCGGCGAGACCGACGACCGCCAGCTCTTCATCGCCATGGCGTACTACCCTGGCGAGACGCTGCGCGAACGGATTGCGCGCGCACCGCTCGCGCCCGACGACGCGCTGCGTATTGCCGCGCAGGTGGCCAGTGCACTGGCCGCAGCCCACGCCGCCGGAATCGTGCATCGCGATGTGAAACCCGCCAACGTGCTCTTCGACGCCGAGGGCGCCGCACGGCTCGCGGACTTCGGGATCGCGAAGCTGCTCGAAAGCCCGGACGTGCTCACGCGGGATGCGGCGATCGGCACGCCGGCGTACATGTCGCCCGAACAGGCACGCGGCGACGCCGTGGACCCGAGCGCGGATCTCTGGGCGCTCGGCGTCATGCTGCACGAGATGCTCACGGGGCATCGTCCGCGCGCCGGCACAAATGCCGCCGCGCGCACCGAGTCGCTCGCCGTCATCGACGATGGCGTGCGGGCGCTCGTGGACACACTGCTCACCGATGATCGCGCGCGACGCCCCGCAGGAGCCTCCGCAGTGCGCGACGCACTCGATGCACTTGGCGCCGCGAACGCCGCTGCCGTGCGCCCGCGACTGCCGGAAGCGGGACGCGGCGCGTTGCCGACTGCGGTCACGCGACTGAT
>JBDUCM010000214.1:0-7573 GCA_040003455.1 bacterium | reverse complement strand
AGCGGCAGACCGCCGTGCGCGAGATCGCGCGCGTGTTAGCGCCTGGCGGGCGCGTGCTCATCGTCGACGTGCGGCACACGTCGACATACGCCGCCACGTTGCGTGACGCAGGGTTAACGGATGCGCGCTGCGTGCAAGGCGCGTTCGCCCATCTGCTGACGCTGATCACGTTCGGGTCAGTGGGATGGGGCTACGTGATCGGCAGCAGGGTGATCGGCAATGACTCGTGATGCGAGTGAGACGTCGCCGAACGTTTGGCGGTGGCAAGCTCGCCCCAATTCCGGTGATCAGAGTCGCCGGCGGGCGCGCATAACAATTCGCTACAGGCGACAACACGCCTGAGCTCAATAGCGTTATACGGTCACTGCAAGGCGGGAATCGTGAGAGACTCGTTGAACGAAGCGGTGTAGCAAGACCTGCGGGGTGACGTACAGGACTCGGATGTGAGGCGGGGCGACTCAGGGCGAGCGGGCATATGACCGCGAAGGTCTCGCGACAAAAGAGTCGTTGCGTAGATCCGGCGCTCGTGCAGGGACGGTCGGTGGCGCTTACCTGGGGAGATCTCACCTTGCTTCTGAAAGGCGAATCGAGCAGCTGCCCGCCCTCATTGATGAAATCGCCTTGGCCCAGACGCGTCTCTCCGACACCGAACTGCGTAGCCGCGTCGATCATTTTCTGCTGTTCTTGCGCATCGCTCTCGGCGACATTCACACCTACGTTAAGTTCATCGGCGCGGGACCCATGCGCGCAAGCTGAAAAGCATGCGCTACACACTCACCCCTCAACCATGTACGCATTGCGATGCACCCTACCGCTGCTCAAGCGGCTCGGGCCACCGATTGAGGACCTCAGTGCCGGCTCAACGTCGACGGCACTCGGTGATTGGTTTGTTCGTCCATTCAATGTGAGACGCAGCCGTCTTCTTCTCTGCACCAGCGCGCAATCGCTCCTTCCGGTAATCATTCCTGCGAAAGATATCCACAGCCTTCCCTCTCGGTTGGCCGCCGCGTTGACGCTGGTACTCGCCGCGCTCGCGGTCCCGGAGTCACAGATCCAAGGTGAGTTGCGAGCCATGCGCGACCATCACTTCGCCAAAACGAACAGCCGCATTGTACTCGGCTCCATGACCGATTTCATCCGAATGGGCGATTGGCATATCTATGAGAGTGCGTTCCCGCCGGATCTACTCGAGGCCGCGCTGCAGCTGGCAGAGGCCCCGTGCAAACCCCTCAAGTATGACCGACCCAAGGACGTCGCTCGGGCATTGCTGCGCCATGTTGTATAACGTGCGCTCCACTTGTTGATGCCTTTGCAAGTGAGCTGAGACGTTGGGCAGCACTCGGGCTCTGGCGCCGTGACAGGTATCGATACACATTTCGTATGACGGAACCCGTATCGATCGAGGCCTACCTATGGATGTGGTCACCATCTCCCCCAAATTTCAAGTCGTCATCCCGCGGAGCGTCCGCGAGCGGCTCAACCTCAGCCCGGGACAGCGCGTGCAGGCCCTCGCCTACGACGGGCGGGTTGAGTTGATACCGGTCCGCCCAGCCAAAGCCCTGCGTGGCTTTCTCAAAGGCCTCGACACGACCGTGTCGCGTGATGCGGATCGCGGTTGACGCCGGCGCATTGCGCGTGACCGGGAGCCATCGATGGTAGCCCGGCTCCGCGCAAATATCGTGGACTCGTCCGCGTGGCTCGCCTATTTCGCGGATGAGCCCAGCGCCGGCGACTTTGCCGCGGCGATCGAAGACCTGCGACGACTGGTGGTCCCGGCGATCTGCCTGTTGGAAGTGTTCAAGATCGTCGCCCGACAGCGTGGTGAGGGGGAAGCCCTCCAAGCGGTGGCGATCATGCAGCAAGGGACTGTCGTCGATCTCGATCCCGCCCTCGCGTTGAGCGCGGCGCGGGCAGGATTGGACCACAAGCTGCCCCTCGCGGACAGTATCGTTTATGCGACCGCGCGCGCCGTCGATGGCATCGTCTGGACCCAGGACGAAGATTTTGCCGACCTCCCCCACGTGCAGTACATCCCCAAGCGCGCCCACTCGTAAAGCCCTCACGTTGCTGCCCAACGTGCGCTGCTGCTGGCAAGGAGTTGCGGTAGCGCGTTTCGTTCGCATTTGGTTGATTCCTTGCAGCAGAGCTGAAGCGTTATGTGGCTATCCGGCCTCTCGACAATTCGATAGCTTTCTCGGACACATTGCTGCACCGGAGGATGCCATGAACGTCTACACTGCTGTCATCGAGCGGGACGCCGAAACCGGACTGTACGTCGGTTACGTGCCGGGCTTCCGAGGGGCGCACTCCCAAGGCGTCACACTCGAAGAGCTCCAGACCAATCTCGCAGAAGTTGTCTCCATGCTCCTCGAGGATGGCGAGCCACAGCTCGAGGCCGAGTTCGTCGGAACGCAGACGGTTCGCGTCGCCTGATATGGGTTCCCTGCCGGTCCTGAAGCCGCGCGAAATCGTCGCGCGCCTGGAGCGGCTCGGATTCGTCGAAGTGCGCCAGCGGGGATCCCACAAGCAGTTCCGCCACGCTGACGGACGCGCCACCACCGTGCCATTTCACGCCGGCCGCGATATTTCTCCAATCCTGCTCCGGCAGATCTGTCGCGACATTGGCGTCGCGCCGGAGGCGTTTCTGGCTTCATAGTGCAAGCCACATAACGCGCGCTGAACCTGACGAGCGAAACAAGGAAGCTCGCTGCGCTCGCAATCTATTGGACTCGCTCGCAGGTTAGCTGAAGCGTTGTGCAGCAATACGCATTGCAGCCGGTTCGGGAACCGCGATTCGCGCAAATCGAGTATCACGCAGCCTGCCACTGGCCACTCCACCGCGCCAAAATAGCTGCCCCGGCAGCCCGCGTTCCTGCTCCCCTTCGCGCCCGAGTCTAGACTCCAAGCATGCCCGAGACCGCCGACTATCGCGAACGCGTTGTCGTTGACCCGAATATTCGATTCGGCAAGCCCACTGTGCGAGGCAAACGCATCACCGTCGGCGACGTCCTTGGCTACCTCACTGGCGGCATGACGAAAGCGGAGTTCCTCGCCGAGTTTCCTCAGCTCTCGCACGAGGACGTCTTGGCCTGCCTAGGCTTTGCTGCCGACCGTAAGCGGCGGCTCGCGAGCGTTCCGGGCCTCTGAGCTCCTCGGCTCACTGCGGTGAGACTGCTCTTTGACGAGAATCTCGCTGGCCGGCTGCCGCGGCTTCTCGCTGATGCTTTTCCCGGGTCCGTGGATATCGTCGGACTTGGGCTCGCAGGCGCGGCGGATCGTGCAATTTTGGGATCGCGCGAAGGCTGATGTTTTCGTCCTCGTCACGAAAGACGAGGACTTTCAGCGTCTCAGTGTTCTGTTGGGTGCCCCGCCGAAGGTGATCTGGGTTCGCCTCGGTAATTGCGCCCCTTCCGACGTCGCGCGCGTCCTCCGCTTTCGGCTTGATCAGTTGCGCGCGTTCGTTGACCATCCGGATACCACGTTTCTCACACTTGGTTGAGCCCGTCGTGGCTGCGGCCCAACGTGCGCTGAAGCTGAAGCGACGGCTACATCGTTTCCCTTGATAGCGTTATCATGACTCCTCCGCTGCTTCGCGCAATTCTTCCTCTCGTGGTTCTCGCCTCAGGCGGGCAAGCGCAACGTGCGCA
This sequence comes from bacterium, assembly GCA_040003455.1. GTDB lineage: Bacteria > Gemmatimonadota > Gemmatimonadetes > Gemmatimonadales > Gemmatimonadaceae > AG11. Next base: position 3,926 of record JBDUCM010000214.1, on the reverse strand, counting down.
AGCAACACTTCCCGGCATCACGTTCGCTATCGACTCTGGAAGAGAAGCTCCCCCACCTCCAGCGATCGTCAAGCAGTTCGGCATGCCTCCCGAGCTCATCACCCAGTTCGCTGGTACGGTAAGCTTCGCTCGTGGGCGCGGACGACTGGACGTCGTCGCCGTGACTCGTCGCACTCCAAGCGTCCGCACTCAAGGAATAGTCCTCGCCACTCCACTTGCCGCGGCGGGTGACTACTACCTGTTCGATAGCACTGGGTTCGTGCTGGTGCATCCAGCGCAGCAGACATTTTGCGTGTTTGAGATTGCCGACGATCGCTTCAATTATGAAGGTCGTCGCGACGGCTGGCCCGCGATGTTCCATTTCAAACGCACGACCGTCGATACTCTCGCCGAGGGGACGCCACCGGCGGTGCTTCGGCAGCATGGTGCCTATCCTGTGTATTGGCACGCCGACATCCCTGGGCGGGAGCCGGCTCGCGGGCGATTGACGGTAGTGGATGCACCCCCGGGAGATCTCACCATGCTCCGCTGGTTCGCCCCCACACGCGCACTCGCTGCACTGATAATGAAGGGCGATGCGCTCGGCGGAGTTACAGCGACCGTGACGGCGGTGGGTCTGTGGGGCGACCCAGTGGATACCATTCCGCCTACCTCAATCGTTGAGAAGCGACCGTTCACCTCACTTCGGCGCACTGAAGTGCCTGCGGAGCGGCTCGTGCTCCCGGCAGGCTATACTGAGGCGCCTGGGCCGGGATACGAACGAGTCCAGCAGGTATTCCCAACGAGTGCGGATCAGGGCGCGCACTGGCGGCGACGGCCTCGGTAATTCACGGTGCGCCTGACCCATCGGCTACGTCGCGCCGGACCGTCTAACGAGCGTTGCTGCTGTCAAAGGGCTTCGGTAGCTCGCTACGCTCGCGTTCCTATTCGTTCCCTTGCAGCAGAATTTAGGCGTTTAGGGAACACCACATTACGATCCCAACGAAGTGACATACTCGCTTTGGCGCGGTGATCGCCTCCTCGGGCAACTCGTACCGGAATTGCCACACGATTCAGATGCCGCCATCATCGCCATCCTGCAGCCGTCAGATGATTTCGTACCTGATGGGCCAATTGTACAACAACGGATGACCGAACTCCCAGGAGCTCCTGTCTGGCAGCATGACATCGCGCCAGCGGAGACTCGGACGTCGGAGAGCCACTGGGAAGCTGTCGGACCACGTGTGCTGAACGAATCTGACTTGCGCGGCCTGCCGAGCGACGCGCGGCTGCATATTCGGGACTCTGCTGGCAATCCCGTCTTGACTGATCGGATCACGGTGATGGAGATGCGTTCGGGCGACCGCCGTGGAATCGACGCCCTTTGCGCAACGGCCGGCGTGCTGTTTAGTGGGTGGTATGTAACGGCCGGTCTGTCAGCATCGGTCCGCCGTCTTCCCTGACTTTGCGGCACCTCAGCATCAGACCAGATTCAGTGACTTCACCCGCCACACTTCCTCAGTGGTATTCACTATGCCGATTTCTCGCTGGGCAGCGACGCGATTGATGGGTCGTCTTGGCCTCATTGCTGGGACGCTCTCGGGCGTAGCACTCGCGTTCCACTTGGGCGGCCGCGATGGGTACACACTCCCGATGAGCTTTTTACTGGGCTATCCGACCAATTTGCTCGTGCACGTCATCCCGCACTTCGCGCTCTCCTCGGCTGGACCGGCCTCCGAATGGAGTCTGAGCCACCTCGCGTGGTGCGCCGCGATCGCCGTCAACTGGACTCTCGTCGGCGCGGCGATGGACCTGGTACGCCGACACAGTGATCCGCCCCCATCACAGTTGGGGCGTGAGCAGGATGGGCTCTCTCGCATCAATGCCTCAGAGCCGGACTCGCTCATGGCCTCCTTCGATGCCTTGGAGCGCGCCGTGAAGATTCGCGAAAAGGACCGCGAGAGTCCCAAGCAGCGTGCTGCATAACGTGGGTTGGAGCAATCAAGGGCGCTTCGGTAGCTCGCTGCGCTCGCATTCTATTTGATGCCCTTGCAGCTCAATTTGGGCGTTGGGCAGCTTCCGACCTTCGAAGACAGGACAGAATATGGACACGCAGCTTGCGGTGCTATTTGCCCTGACTTTCCTCATCAATCTCATCGGAAGTCTCGCCTACTCGGTGCGCATCGCCGGTGTCCGGACAGGACGCATCGCCTTGTCGTTCTCGCTTTTCAACATTCTGGTCCTCGTCTCCCGTACCGCGAACACGTTCCAGGCGCCACTGCTGGCCAAGCGCGTTGAGCACCAGCTCGGCACGACGCATCTCGGCTCGGTGGCCGATTTCCGATGGCTATTGGCGGCAGCCTCGCTCGCGACCATCGTCGGAGCGCTCCTCACCCCCACCTTTCAACGCCTATTTACGACTGCCGTGGCGTCCTTCGCCCGTCATCGATCGGTTCCGCAGCTCATGCTACGCGCGCTGTCGCCGGTTGGTCTCGCGCATTTTCGCGACGCCTTAGCGTTGCCGACGGCGGCCAATGTGGTCGCCGGGCGTCGCATTCGGGCCACGGCGGCTGTCGGCATCATGGCAACGAACACCTTGGCCACCGCCGTCTGGACCGTTGGAGTCTTTGCCGCTCTCTACGCGGGATACCTAGCGCCGGAGTTTCGCTCAACAGCCAGCAACCTCTCCGGCGTCATCAACGGTGGCGCGACGATCCTGCTTTTCGCGGTCGTTGATCCGTTTCTTGCAATGCTCACGGACGATGTCGTTGGCGGGCGAAGCACCGAGCCGGCTTTTCGCCGGGCCGTTGTGGGCATGCTGGGAAGTCGCTTTGTTGGAACAGTGCTCGCACAACTGCTCTTGGTGCCGGCGGCCCACCTCGTGGCCACTCTCGCGCGCTCCATCTAAGCATCGCAACCAAGCTGCCCAACGATCGTTGCAGCTGACAAGCGAGCTTCGGTAGCTCGCTGCGCTCGCATTCTATTTGATGCCCTTGCAGCTCAATTTGGGCGTTGGGCGGACGCTCGACTTTCGTCTTCCGGCTGGGATCGCCTCAGCGCGCGCTCCTGGTCCGTCGTACGACGAGGCCGCGCTCAGTGCTCCGAACGCACCGCACCGTCAGCAGGCGGGCGCAGTCGCATCGCGCGTCGGCGCACCGGTCATGTATCGGCACTCCGGCGGCACCATGGAGACGAAGGCCGTCCACAGGATGCGGAGACTCTCTTCATTCATGGCCTGTGCGGAGATCATCGTGCTCGGGCCCCAGGTCGGATTCCACGGAATCGCCGTGAACGAATACCCCGTGGGAGTACGGCTTTCGTTCACGAGGTATTCCCCCGCTCGTGCCTTCACTCGGCACGCCGTCAGGTAACCGGCGCTGTCGTACGGGACACCCCACCACCCGTTCTCGATCGAGAACACCATTCCAGGCGCGGCCCACTTGAGACCGCCGTGATAGGACCGGAACGTCGTATCCTGCGCGAAGGCCGACGGCAATACAGCCGGCCCGATGTCACTCCCGATCGTGATCGGTACCCACCCAGTCGTATCGGTCGCTGCCACTGGGCGACACGGCAGCGCGTGCGCCATACCCCAGACGCGCGGCGCGAGGTTGCGTGCTCGCGTGAGATCAAGCGACGACGCGGTGGCCGGCACGCTGAGCGGAAACGGGTGCGGTGAGGGTAGGTACTCCGCCGGTCCGACCATCAGACGCTCGGGCGGGAGACCAGGCGCCGATGTCGACTGGGCGGCAAGGTGAGCGGTGAGCACGCCGAGTCCCCAAACGGCGGCGAGGATGGGCTTCATGCCCTGCGAACCCTCGTTGCCCTCTGCGCGTCACGCATCACACTCTCCATCGCGAGATCGGTCGCCTTCTTCTTCCCGCGACGAGCGCGCGTGAGGGCCGCCAGCAACCGCACCGCGTTCTCCGGCGACCGCAGCAAGTACG
>JBDUCM010000213.1:0-7577 GCA_040003455.1 bacterium | reverse complement strand
GTTCTTGTTCACCGTGATGCCGGCGTCGTTCAAGGCCTTCTCGGCGACCTTGCCGGTGAGGCCCTTGTTCCGCAGGTCGATGAGCATGAGGTGATTGTCCGTACCACCCGACACGAGCTGGTATCCACGGGCCACGAAGGCTGCGGCCAGTGCACGCGCGTTGGCGACGACCTGCGCGCTGTACGCGGTGAACGATGGATCGAGGGCTTCCTTGAAGGCAACCGCCTTGGCCGCGATTACGTGCTCGAGCGGGCCTCCCTGCGAACCCGGGAACACGGCCTTGTTCACGGCGGCCATGTGTTCGGCCTTGCAGAGAATCATGCCGCCGCGCGGCCCGCGCAGTGTCTTGTGCGTGGTGGTGGTGACCACATCGGCATGGGGTACCGGTGACGGATAGACGCCGGTGGCAGCGAGGCCGGCAAAGTGCGCCATGTCCACCATGAAGATGGCGCCGATCTCCTTGGCCACGTCGGCAAAGGCGGCGAAGTCGATCGTCCGTGGATAGGCGCTATAGCCCGCGATGATCATCTTCGGACGATGTTCGCGCGCTTGCTGGCGCATCGCGTCGTAGTCGATGTAGCCTTCGTCAGTGAGCCCGTACGAAATAGCCTTGTAGAGCAGGCCGGAGAAGTTTACCGGCGACCCGTGCGTGAGATGGCCGCCCTGCGAAAGGTCCATACCAAGGAAGGTGTCACCTGGCTTTAGAAAGGCGAGGAACACAGCCGCGTTGGCCGACGCGCCGGAGTGCGGTTGCACATTGGCGTGATCGGCGCCGAACAACTGCTTGGCGCGATCGATGGCGAGCTGCTCGACCTTGTCCACCACTTCGCAGCCACCGTAGTAGCGCTTGCCGGGCAGGCCCTCGGCGTACTTGTTGGTGAGCGGCGACCCCATGGCTTCCATCACCGCCGGCGACACGAAGTTCTCGCTCGCGATGAGTTCGAGGCCGTCGTTCTGGCGGACGGTCTCTTCCCTGATCAACTCGGCGATTTCGGCATCCGCCGCGCGGAGTGTTTCACCTGGGGGACAGCGCTTCCAATCGAGCCAGGACATGCACAACTCTCCGTGACGGGGATGGTGGGTGGTTCAGCTACGTGGACGCGTCCGTGAGCCGGACTATCGCTCGGCGATCTCGATCTTCTCGACGCGGCGTTCATGGCGGCCGCCGGCAAACGGCGTATCGAGCCACGCCTTGAGGATAGCGCGCCCCTCGTCCTCGCCCACGAACCGCGCAGGCACGACGAGGACGTTCGCGTCATTGTGCTCGCGCGCGAGCGCCGCGATTTCCGGCGTCCACGCCACGGCGGCCCGCACGTGCGGATGCCGGTTGGCCGCGTACGACATGCCGAGGCCCGTGCCGCACAACAGCACGCCGCGTGTGGCGTCGCCATGTGAAATGCGCTCGGCCAGCGGGTGCGCATAGTCGGCATAGTCGACGGACGCATCCGACGACGGCCCAAGGTCATCGACGGCGTAACCCAACGACTTCAGCTCGGCCTCGAGCTTTTCCTTCAACTCGAAGCCGGCGTGGTCGGAAGCAATCAGAATGGTTTCGGACGACATGGAACTGATGAGTTTGTCGGTAGGTCAGTTGATCGTGCAGCGGGTGATGACAGCGAGTCTCGACGAATGATCACCACCCGCATGGAGAAATGCGACCTACTTGTTCGGCCACTGCGGCCAGGTACGTACCATTCCCGCCACCGCCGCGATGCGCTGCTCCGCGAGGCGATCAGCTGCCACGTACGTTGGAATCTTGTCCGCCTTCGCGATCGCGAAGACCTTGAGGATGGTGTCGTAGATTTCGTCCGCCTTCCGGAACGACCGTGCCGAACTCCAGCCGGCGAGCTCCGAGTAGACGTTGATCACGCCGCCGGCGTTCGCCACATAGTCAGGCGCATACAGGATGCCCTTCTCTTCGAGCGCAACGCCGTGGCGTTCCTCGAGGAGCACGTTGTTGGCTGCGCCGGCGACGATCTCAACTCGCAACTGCGGGATGGTCTTGTCGTTGATGATGGCACCGAGCGCGCATGGCGCGAAGATGTCGGCCTGCACGCCGTAGATCTCGTCGGGCGACACGAACTTTGCGCCGAACTCGTTGACGACAGCCTTCACGCGCTCTGCGTCAATGTCCGTGATGATGAGCTTGGCCCCGGCCTCATGCAGCTCCTTCGAGAGGTAGTAGCCCACGTGGCCGGCGCCCTGAAGGGACACGGTCTTCGTGCTGAGATCATCGGAACCCCAGCGTTCCTTCGCTGACGCCTGGATAGCGCGGAACACGCCGTGCGCCGTGACCGGGGATGGGTCGCCCGAGCGACCCGCCAGGCCGGAGACGTTCTTGGTCTCCATGTGCACGAAGTCCATGTCGGCAGTGCTGGTGCCCACGTCCTCGGCGGTGATGTACCGGCCACCGAGCGACTCCACAAAGCGACCATGCGCGCGAAAAATCATTTCGCGATCGGCCGTCTTGTTGTTGCCGATGATCACCGACTTGCCACCGCCGAGATTCAAGCCGGCCACGGCATTCTTGTAGGTCATGCCGCGCGCGAGGCGGAGCGCATCGATGATGGCATCCTCGTCACTCGCATAGTTCCAGAAGCGCGTGCCGCCGAGCGCGGGTCCGAGCGTGGTGCTGTGAATGGCGATGATGCCGCGATACTCCGCGGAGGAATCATTGCAGATCACGAGCTGTTCGTGACCCATGCCGGCAATCGTATCAAAGAGCTTCATTGTTGGCTTGGAAGGTGGTTAGCTACTGCGCGGCAAAGAGTTCTCGCGCGATGACAATCCTCTGTATCTCTGACGTTCCTTCGTAGATCTCCGTGATCTTGGCGTCACGGAACAGCTTCTCCACCGGGTAGTCCTTCACGTACCCATACCCGCCGAAGATCTGCACGGCTTCCGTGGTGACGTGCATGGCCGTCTCGCTCGCGAGCAGCTTGCACATGGAACCGTGCATCGTCGTAGACTCGCCGCGATCCTTTGCAGCGGCCGTGGCATGCAACAGCGCGCGCGCCGACGCGATGCGGGCGCCCATGTCGGCCAACTTGAACTGGATGGCCTGGAACTCCTTGATCGGTTGACCAAACTGCTTTCGCTCGGCCGCATAGGCGAGCGAGTGCTGCAACGCGGCCCGTGCAATGCCAATGGCCTGCGCGGCAATGCCGAGGCGCCCGTTGTCGAGCGAGCGCATGGCGTAGATGAATCCCTGCCCTTCATCCCCGAGCACGTTGGCAGCGGGTACGCGCAGCCCGTCAAAGTTCAACTGCACCGTCGGCGACGCCCGAAGCCCCATCTTGTCTTCCTTCTTGCCCACGTGAAAGCCAGGAAGATCTGGAGTGACAATGAACGCCGAGATCCCCTTGCTGCCGCGGCGCGCGTCGGGCGTGTCGGAGCGCGCCATCACCATGATGACGTCGGCGAACGTTCCCGAGGTCACCCAGCTCTTGGTGCCGGTGAGAAGCCAGTCGTCACCATCGCGCACCGCCTGGCAGCGCAACGACGACGCATCAGAACCCGCTTCCGGCTCGCTCAGCGCGAACGCGCCGATCTTCTCGCCTCGCGCCATGGGCTTGAGGAAGCGCTCCTTCTGAGCGTCGTTCCCGAAGTTGAGCAGCATCTGCGTGGGCAGCGAGTTGTGCACGCTCATGAGAACGGCCGTCGATGCATCGGCGGCCGCAATCTCCTCAAGGGCAAGCAGGTAGGTGAGCGTATCGAGCCCCAACCCGTCGTACGTCTCGGGAATGAGCATGCCGAGAAAGCCGAGTTCCCCCATGCGGTGCGCGACGGAAACGGGGAAGCACGAGTCGCGATCCCATTTGTCCGCATTCGGTACAATCTCGGATGCAGCAAAGCTTCGCGCGAGCCGTTGCACTTCGAGCTGGGTTTCTGTAAGTGGCGTAAGAGAAGTCATAGCGCTCAATAGGTGTAGAATCCCCGCCCTGACTTCCGCCCCATCCACCCTGCTGCCACGTACTTCCGCAGGAGCGGACACGGCCGGTACTTCGAATCGCCGAGCCCATCATGCAACACCTCGAGGATGGCGAGGCAGGTATCGAGCCCAATGAGATCAGCAAGCGCGAGTGGCCCCATCGGGTGATTCATCCCCAGCTTCATCACCGTATCGATCGCCTCGGCTTCGCCCACGCCCTCCATGAGGCAGTAGATGGCCTCATTGATCATCGGCATGAGGATGCGATTCGCGACGAATCCGGGAAAATCGTTCACCTCAACCGGCGTCTTGCCGACAGCGGCGCTCCATGCCGTCACGCGCTCCGTGGTGGCATCGCTGGTGGCCAGGCCGCGGATGATCTCGACGAGCTGCATTACCGGAACAGGATTCATGAAATGCATTCCAATCACCAGCTCCGGACGCTTGGTGCGCGCGGCAATCTCGGTGATGGAAATGGAACTCGTGTTGGTGGCAAGCACGGCGCCCGCATCGGCCTTCGCATCCATCTCCTCGAAGATGCGGAACTTGAGGTCGCGATTTTCGGTGGCTGCTTCCACGACCAGTACTGCGCCCTTCACGGCGTCCATCGACGTCGCCGTGGTGAGGCGTCCAAGAATGGTCGCCTTGTCCGCCTCGGCGAGCGTTCCCTTCTTGATCTGCCGATCGAGATTCTTCGCGATGGTGTCGCGGCCCTTTGCCAGCGCCGCTTCAGCTACATCGATCATCGTGACATCGAAACCAGCCTGCGCGAAAACATGCGCGATCCCATTGCCCATCTGTCCCGCGCCAACAACGGCGATGCGTTCGGACATCGTGCTATGACTCCTCGCGGCGATGCCGCGCGTGGAAATATGCCAATCCTGCCATCATGCCGACGGCGGCAATGACACCGCCCTCGGGTCCCCAAGTGCCGCCACTCAACCAGGCCGGCCCGGCGCTCACCGCAACATATCGCGGCGCCTCAAACTGAATGCCACTCACCGCAGCATGGACCGGCACGGCCATCACCCAATTCCATGCGAGGTGCGCCATCCACGCCGCATACATGCTGTCCAGCGCGACACGCACGGTACCGAGCAGCAATCCGGACACCATGACCACAGCCACCGACTCCGCGGTTGCGCCGGGATTGGCCAGGTGCAGCAAGCCGAACATCACGCTCGTGAGCAATACGGCCGAGCGGATGCCTACGCTGTCGCGCACGACCGTGAGAAGATAACCACGACAAATGATTTCTTCGGCGAGCGCCGCCGGCGCGAGTACGATCGTGACACGAACTGCCGCGCCCAGCCAGCTCGCTTGCGTGGGGGCGTCGGTGAACCGAAGCAGCCCGGTGACCAGCAGCACCACACAGGTAAAGACGATCGCCCCGCCGCCCACGAACAATCCGGTGAGCACGGGGCGAACACGAAGTGCAGCGCGCGACATGCCAACATCCTTCCATTCCCGCCGATCAATCGAGCGCAGCATGATCGCGGTAGCAGCGAGGGCCGACACGAGTTCCAGATACATGTCCGCGCGAATGCCCAGGCGGGTGGTCGTTGCCACCCACATGAATGGCCGCAGCAGGAACTCAGACGCTGCGGCCGTGCAGATGACGTAGAACACCACAAACGCGACCGCGCGCCCGACCGTCGGCACGAGATGGCGCGACGCGTCGGGCGGCACTCCGCCGGTCAGCGGGCGCGGTAACGCCGGCCAGCAACCGCCGCGGCCACCAATGCCTTCACGGCATCCGCTGCGACGAATGGCATCACGCCAAGGACCGCTGCTGTGGCCACGCTGCCCGAGATCATCGCGAGCTGCGACAGTCCACCCAGGTAGAGGACCAGAATGCCTGCCTCGGCCGCGAGTGCACGAGTAACGAAGCTCTGCTCACGCGATCCAAACACGCCTGCAACCGCCGCGGCAACCGGATAGGCCAGGAGATAGCCACCCGTTGGTCCGAGCAGTCGGGCCAGTCCGGGCGCACCCATAGGCGCGAACACCGGCAGGCCGGAAGCACCGGCAACGAGATAGACCACCATCGCCGCAGCAGCGTCGACAGGACCGAGGAGCAGGCCCGCGAGCACAACGATCATCGGCTGCAACGTGAGCGGAACCGGCGTGCCGGGAATGGGCAGCGCGAACTGCGACGCGAGGGCCAGGACACCGGCGGCGACGATGATTCCAAGCACGCGCGTGCGAGGCGTGCGAACAGCAAGAGCAATGGACGTCACGGTTAATTCCCCCTGGAGACAGAAAGTGCGACTGCATCGCCACCACCGAGGCACAGCGTCGCGAGGCCGCTATCGAGATCACGATCCTGCAATGCGTACAACAGCGTTGTGAGGACACGTGCGCCACTCGCGCCAATGGGATGCCCGAGCGCAATGGCGCCGCCGTTCACGTTCACGCGGTTCCAATCCCAATTGAGCCCAGCCCCATCTGCGAGTGCCTGCGACGCAAACGCCTCGTTCGCCTCGATCAGGTCGTACTGATCGATGGTCTTGCCTTCCTTCTTCATCAAGTTGTTCACCGCCGTAATGGGCGCGAAGAACAATTCCTTCGGATCCACGGCGCCTGTGGCGTACGCCGTGATGCGACCAAGGACGGGCAAGCCATGCGCTTCGGCATAGGCAAGTGACGTCACGACAAGCGCGGCGCCGCCATCATTCAGCGAGCTGGCATTGCCTGCGGTGACAGTAAGGTCGTCACCCTTCCCGAACGCCGGACGCAGCTTGGCGAGGACATCCGCTGTGGTGTCGGCACGTGGGCTTTCGTCGGTGTCGACGATGGTGTCTCCCTTCTTGCCCGCGATGGTCACCGGCGCCATCTCGCCCTTGAACTTGCCTGCCTGCTGCGCGGCGATCGCCTTCCTGTGCGAGGCGGCAGCGAAGTCGTCCTGCTGTTGCCGCGTGACACCGGCCTTCTTCGCCGTGTACTCCGCGTGGCTTCCCATGTGGACGTCGCAGGTGGCGCACCAGAGGCCATCCTTGATCACGCCGTCAATCATTGTCTGGTTGCCGAGCTTCACGCCGTTGCGCATGCCGAACGTGTAGAACGGCGCATTGGACATGGACTCCTGTCCGCCGGCAATGATGACCTGAGCGTCGCCGGCCTTGATGGACTGGGCGGCGAGCATCACGGCCTTGAGGCCGGATCCGCATACCTTGTTGATGGTCATGGCGCTGACGGATGCGGGAATCCCCGCCTTGAGCATGGCCTGGCGTGCCGGCGCTTGCCCAACCCCGCCCTGAACGACATTGCCCATGATGACTTCATTGATGTCATCGAGTGGGATACCGGCCTTGGCGACGACGGCCTTGATGGCGATTGCCCCGAGCTCCGGCGCCGAGAGCGAGGAGAGGGAGCCGAGGAACTTCCCGATCGGCGTGCGCGCGGCGGCGACGATGACGGGGATGCGGGATTTATCCGACATTGAGTATGTGCGCTCGGGTCAATCCCCCGCGCAAAAGGCGGCGGGGGAGATTCGAAAGCTATTCTGGGGGAATTGCGGATACAACGATGCCCCGGGGCGGAATAATTGCAGGCGCAGCTACCCCAGCGCCTCGGTAGGCTGCGGGTTTGTCGTCTGAGAAACAGCCGGATTGAAACGGAAACGGCCGGATAAAGCGTACAGCGG
>JBDUCM010000212.1:0-7586 GCA_040003455.1 bacterium | reverse complement strand
GCGCGTGCGCGGCGCGGAGCGGCACGTGGCCTCTTCTCGCCGCATGGTGCGCCACCGTTGCTCGACCGTGGCCCACGCGAGACGTTACGTGCGTCCCATTGGGCTGGGCGTGGCGCAGAGGAGGCCAGTCGTGGCCTCGAATGCCCACTACGTGCACGTCGAGTGGCGTAGCGTGGGCGGAAAATGACGCGGCATGGGCGAACAAAGCCGCAGCGTGCGTGAGAAATTGCACAGCGTGCGTGCCAATTGACACAGCGTGCGTGCCAATTGACACAGCGTGCGACGCCGCTGCACGGCGGAAAAGTCGGCGCTCGCGAGGGAACTCGCCGGCGGTCCGTGTGAAGTCCGCGGCGGCCGGTGAGAAGGCCGACGCCGGGCGTGGGTAGTCGACGCGGCGGCGGGAGAATGCCGGCGCGGGGCGTGTAAAGCCGGACAAGGGCGTCGCGAACCAGGTGCCGCAGGCAAGAATGTCGGCGACACATCCATATGAAGGGCGGCACGGAGCCCTCATTGTCCGCCATTCCCAAATACAACCGCGCGGCGCCCCGTGGGAACGCGGGCACGATGGCCGTGAAGGGCACCTGGCGGCGAGGGAAGTCGGCCACCCGAGAGGAGAACTGGGAGACGATTGGTAGTTAGTGCCGCGCCGCGACGGAGAAGTCCGCGGTGCCGGACATGTAGTCGATGCCGCAGAGAAAGAAGGCCGCGTGGCGGCAAAAGAAGTCGCCGTCGCGGGGAAAGAAGTCCGCCGTCCGCGGTGAAAAGTCCGTGACCCACGCGGAGATGCGCGTGGTTCGAGCGCTGGTCCGCTTTGCGCGGTGGGAGGGCCGCTTGGTGCGCCTCCTGGCTTGCTTTGAGCAAGCCCACCTGAGCCTCGTCCGTTCGCAGCCCCGGATGACAACTCCGGCATCCCACCGCATCAGGGTCCTGGCCAGCCGCCGTCATCGCTCGTGAGCCGTGCTGCGCCGACTTCCCAGCATCAACCGCAGGTTACCGCATCGTGGCCAGGCTGAGATCCGCTTGCCGGCAAGCGAGGCAAGGCAACGGCGCCCGTCGGCAGACATGGCCCACCGCTTTCCAGACTCCGTCCCAAGGTAAGTCCGTGCACTTGGGGGGAGTTCCCGGGTGCGTTTCCAATCATCGGCCTTCGCGCAAGCGCAGGCGCGCTTTCGTCGCTAGAAGAGTCGCGCCTGATCTTCGTCCTTCCGCGGCACCCGGTGACAACTCCGGCACCGCGCCTCATAACTGTCCTGCCCACCGACCATGATCGTCGGCGAGTCGTAGCGTGCTGGCTCCCCACCGATCAATCGCTGGTTCCGGCTTGCCGGATTGCCGCACACCACGCAGATGGCGTGCAGCTTGTCCACCATCTCTGCCACCGCGAGCAACTGCGGCATGGGCCCGAACGGCTCACCGCGAAAGTCCGTGTCCGCTCCGGCGAGAATCACGCGCTTGCCGCGCTGCGCCAGTCCGGTCGCGAGATCCACGATCCCGGCCGGAAGGAACTGCGCCTCGTCAATCGCCACCACCTGCGTCTCCGGCAACACCGCACGCGCAATCTGGTCCGGGGAGTCGATGGGCACGGCTTCCACCGTGCGTCCATCGTGACTCGACACGTGGTACAAACCAGCATAGCGCTCATCTAGGTGTGACTTGAACACCTGCACGCGCTTCCTGGCAATCAGTGCGCGACGCACGCGGCGAATGAGCTCCTCGCTCTTGCCGCTGAACATCACACCGCAAATCACCTCGATCCACCCGCCCTGGCCAGCGGGGTACATGTCGCCGATCATGCGTCCGTGCGAGGCGGACGGGGACGGGTAGGACGGCCTGTGCCGCCATCGCGATCAAATTTCCGCGGTGGAGCGCCGGCGTCACGAGTGAAGGGACGTGCCGGACGATCATCACCGGTACGGCCACGCGGCGGACCACTGCGGGGCGCGCCGGGCCGGGCCGGACGGTCGCTCTTCTCGAACGGACGCGCCGGACGATCACCGCGATCAAACGTGCGCGCTGGGCGCGTGGGACGATCGCCACGATCGAACGAGCGCGCGGGGCGATCACTGCCACCGCCAGAACGCGGCGGGCCACTGCGCGGCGGACGATCCTCCTTGGGAGCATCCATGCGCGCCTGCACCTTGCGGCCCCGCACCACGGCGCCGCTGATCTTGCCGACGACGAGCTCCGCGACGCCCGCGGCCACTTCCACGAGGGAGTGCGTGTCACGCACTTCCACCTTGCCCACCTGCGAGCCGGGAATGCCCGCCTCGGTGGTGATCGCGGTGATGATCTCCTGCGCCCGAATACCGTCCTTTTCGCCGAGGTTCACGAAGAGGCGCTGCATCGGGCCTGCGGCAACCACCGACGACGTGGGACGCACGGGACGCTGCTGCTCGAGCATGCGCAGCGCGGCGGCGGCGATCTCGATGCCGTCGAACTCCGCGAGCAATGGCTCGAGGGCGAGTACTTCTCGGCGGACGTCGCCCGAGGTGAGCACATCGCGCAGCGACGCACGCAGCGCTGCATCCTTGCCGCGCGCACGCTCTGCTGCCTCGATGAGCGCGACCGGGGTGATCATCCCGCCGTTGAGCAACACGCGAAGGCTGCCGAGCTGTGATGGCTGCACGAGCGCGTACAGCTTGCGCGCGCCAGCGCCAACGAGACCGCGCATCTCCTCGCGCGACGCCGGAAGCTCGAGCAGCACGAGGGGATCGTTGCTCGCCGCTTCACCGACGGTGGCCATGCTCACGGCGTCGCCGGCGTAACCGAGCGACCGCGCGATGGCGATGCCCTCGTTCTTCACGGCTGCCGTACGCGCGTACAACTGCGCGCGCGGCAGGTCGAGCGCATCGAGCAAGCGTCGCAACGACGCACCGCGCGCCGTGGGTGAACTCGAGACATACTCCGCGGCAATGGACGCCGAGGACTCGTCGCCGGCGTCCACCGCACGACGCGCGCGGCGCGCATATCGCTCGATGAGTGCCTCAACGGCCGGCGTGACATCGGCCGTGAGCACCACGCGCGCAGCCTCCTTGGGCATCTCGCCAAGTAGTGTTTCGAGCGGCGTAGCGTCTGCTGTTTCCAGGATGGGCTCGAGCCAGCCGAACACGATTCCGCGTACGCTCTCGGACTTGAGTGCCGACGCCTGGAGCAGCGTCACCAGCTCGGCGGGCGCTCCGGTGACCACATGCGCTGGCGACGCGCGCAGCAGGCGGGCGGCGCGCGGACTGGCTGTGGCGGCTACGACGGTGATGGCACGATCACCGATGGCGCCAACGATGGCTTGCGCAGCGGCAGCGGCATTCTCGGCGTCCGACGTGACGATGAGGAGTTGGGTCTCGGCCCGCGACGCGTCGATTCTCTCGACGAGGGTCGCGAGCACCTGCTCGGCGGCGGACCAGTCCAACGGCATGACCTGCACGGCGTTCTGCCCGCGGGTCACACCCGTCGGTTCTTTCGCATCTGCTTCCACGGAATCTCCTGCTCCGGAATGGGCACGCCACGCGCGCCGCCAAGTTGTCAACGTGCTCGAAAGGTAGCCGGGCGGGTCCGGCGCTGGCAGTGAGGACTTAATCGGGGTTGATGGCCAAGGCCTCTCCCTTCGTGCCCGCCAGGCCCGCCCCCGTTCTCTTTCCAAAAAGCACTGCCGACTGACAGCAGATTGCTGCTCACTGATGGCAGTGTGAGTTGGCAGTTCCGAAGCTCCTGCAAACTGGCGAGCTGACGACAGCAAGCTGCCAGCGGGGTTATCAGCGGGGAGCCTTCAGCTCTTCAGCCGGCAGCCTTCAGCTCTTCAGCCATCAGCCATCAGCGGAAGCCAGCCCCTGTCAAGCCAGCGCAGCGATCGGTATTCTTACCGCCGTCCACCGCCAGACCCTGGAGGAGCGCCGTGAACATCGCAGTGCAACTCGAGCCCGCCACCAGTACGTCCGCGAGAGTGGAGTACCGATGGGATGGCGATACGGACATTCTCACGGCGCACGTGAAGGACGGGCCCGCCGGCATGGGTATGTCCGGCTCCGTGGAGTTGGGCGGACCTGATGGTTCCTGGTTGATTCTCGACGTGGCCAAGGGCCGCATCGGGGGCGTGGAGGTCGCGATCTGGCCGCCGGTGCAGAAGCGTTCGTCGCTCTCGCCGCCAACCTCCATCGAGGATCTTCAGGTGCTCATTCCGGCGCGTGCATCGCAGCCGGGGGTGGCATCCCTGGAAATGGAGATGCCGCTCATCGCCGAATCGGACGCGGCACGCACGATCATCCATTTCCGTGTGGGTCCGCGCAGGGAGTTTCGTGTAGTGCGCCTTGCGAAGGATCTTCTCTTGGAGCTCGATCCGCATAGCCGCATTGCGGGTGTGTGGATGCTCAACGTTCCGCCGTCTCCCTCCACCTGATATCGCCGTGATCACCACGATCGTTCTCATCCGCGCCGAGCCATCCTCCATTCCCGCCACGGCGCAGTACCTCGCGGAAATTGATGGCGTCACCGACGTCTATTCGGTGAGTGGCGACTGGGACCTGGTCGCGATCGTGAAGGTCGCGGAGTACGACCAGATCGCCAAGGTGGTGACCGAGGCGTTTCCCAAGGTGCCGGGATTGCAGCGCACGCAGACGCTTACCGCCTTCCGCGCGTACTCGAAGAAGGACTTGCAGCAAGCGTGGGACATCGGCGTGGAGTAGGGCTACTTCGCGCCCAGGTCCGCGCACCAGTTGTTTGCGCCGCGCGCGACCTCGCGCCAGTGGCCGTCCTTGTACTGCATGAATACCAGGTAGCTGTCGCCGCCCGTGTGCCAGCCCTCCAGCACGATCTCGTCAACACCATCGCCCGTGAGATCGAGGTGATCGATGTAACGGCGGAACTCGCGCGCGGTATCGGCGGGCACGTGGACGAAGCTCTGCCCATAGTGCTGCTGCGCATCGGCAAAGTCGCCAATGGCGAACACGTGGCGCGGCTTTCCGAGCACACCGCTCCCGTGCTCGAGGTATGAGCCCACGAGTGTTGGATGCGTGGTAGCGCCGGTCTGGATGGCGTTCACCACGAGGTCGAGTTCGCCGCGCGCGCTGTTCGTGAGTCCTTCGTGCTGCGCGATGCGGGCCGTGAGCACCCGAGCGCTGTCAACATCCGCCGGAACGATGGCGGCGCGCGGCGGTGCGAGGGGGAGCGGATCGCTCGTCGCGATGAGTTCGAGCATCACGGCGGAGTTCACCGTCGAATCGACAGTCACCGCGGCAAGCGGCCGCAGCGCGCGGCACTTGGGCAGCTTGTACAGGGCGTCCCTTCCTTCCCACATCCCACGACGCACGACGGCGTTGCCGACGGCTTTTCCGCCCTGATAGAGCGCCAGCTGCGTTGCAGGGGGGAAGTACAGCTTGTCAAAGTTGCGCCAGCCGTCTGCATCGAGCGCGATGGGCTTGATCAGTCCATCGGCTGTCGTGGCCAGCGGGAGAACCCGCGGATCGTTGCGGTCACCGAACAGGAGCAGGACCACACGCGGTTTGCCGGCAAGCGAGGTCTGCTTCATCTCCACCCCCGCGCGCTTGTCACAGCCCGAAGCGAGCGTTAGGATGCTCGCGACGAGCAGCGTCCCGAACATCGCCCGTAGGCCAGACGCGACAGGGCGGGCGATGGGGCCAGGCTGGCCGTCTCGAAGGGGGAGGAGCGGAAGGTGCATTCGACAGTGGTAGGCGGCGCGGCGTTGAACGTCCGCACGCTCCAGCGGCAGCTCGCGGGGCTGCTGCCGGGTTCGCGGTCGGTGGACGGTGAGAGTACGCTTGAGCTCACCACCCAAGGGAACGACGCACCGCGCCTCATCAGCGCAACCGTTCTGGAGCGTGACCGGCTGGAGGCACATTCCGTGACCGGTGAGTGCACTCCCGGCTTCCGCGCCTTTCTCGATGGCACACAGCGGAGCCAGGTCGTGAGTTTCGTGGGAAGCGCGCCGGTGGTCATGGGTACCGTCGCGGCCGCGGTGCGCGAACGGCGCGACCGTCGCATGCACACCTGGCAACAGCCGCTGGTCGAAAAAAAGGTCTACGTGCCCCGCGCGTTCCTTCCGTCGTCGGCATGGTCGATCATGACCGAGATCCTCGGCGACGACCTGATCGACACTACGGAAGGGTTGCCCGACGTGATCTCGCACCCGTACGCCCTCCGGGACGCCGCTTTTCACCGGGTACAGTCGCGCCGAGAGCAGGTGGAGCAACGGTTGGCCGAGCGGTGGTGCGAGGAGGAAGGGGACGCGCTCTTCATAGACGGCGGGATCAGCGGCAGCGATCGGGTGGCGGTCTCGGCATTCACCATCGGTGTGGTGAAGAGCCATCGGACGCTCTATGCCGAGGGCGAAGCGCTGGCGACCATCCTGGCCCTGAAATACCGTGAACGGTCCAGCGTCTTCCGCATCACGTCCACCAAGCGCAAGGCCGTGGCGAGCTGGTATCTGCGGATGCGCGATCCCGATGGGCACGATCCCATGTGGGGGCTGATTCGTGCAGAGATCGCCTTGCCAGACCAGGCGCGCATGACCGAGCTTGGCCCACGTGCCGACGAGGTGTCGCGCTGGATCCTCGCGGAGGCCTCACCGCTGGCGCTTCCGGATGGACGGTGGGACAAGATGGTATACGGTGTTCGAGACTGTGAGGAGTTTCTGCGAGCAATAACGGGATGACCGTCAACATGCCTTCTCCTCTCGGTCGCGTGGTCGCGACTGAACGCCGCCCCAACACGCCGCACGAGTTTCACTTCTGGACCGCGCTCGATTCCCCTGTGGGCATCGGCACCATTGTGCGGGTGGACGGCCGTGATTCCGTGAACGGTGTGATTCCGCACGTGTACGGCATCGTCAATGAAGGATTCAGTTGGACGGATCTCGCGACGCCGCTGCACGACGTGATGGGGCACGATGGGCAGCCGGGCAGTCAGATCGCTGCCACGGATCGCGCGGAGATCCGGCTCTATACCGCGGCGGTACTGCGCCACATACCCGAGGAGCCGTTGCAGCCGGTGCCCATGGGCACCGTATTCCTCGCCGATGAGGCCGACGTCCATGTGGCGTTGCGCATGGACGGTTATCTCAAGGAGGGTGCGCGCACCGGTATTCCCGTGGGGGTGTATCGCGCCGGCGGAACCGACGCGCCCATCTACCTCGACGCCGACTTTCTCCTCGGCCCCGAGGCTGCCCACCTCAACATTACCGGCGTCTCCGGCCTTGCCACCAAGACGAGCGCGGTGGAGTGGTTGCTCCAGTCCATCTTCACGCACTTTCCGCCGCAAAAGGGAAGCATTGCCGCGGTGTGCTTCAACGTAAAAGGGCCGGACCTCTGCTTCCTCGACCAGCCCGGCGTGATCGACGACGCGGACCGCGCGCTGTACGACCAGTGCGGCGTGCCGGCCACTCCCTTTGGCGACGTGCAGTACTACGCGCCCTACAAATCCGACGGCGTTTCCCTCAACACGCTGCGCAGCAACGAGGCGCTCCTCGAGAATGTCACGTCACTCACGTGGGGATTGAGAGAAGTGCTCCAGTACGCGGAGGTGTTGCTCAACAAGGACGACATCGACGCGAAGGCGGACGCGCTCATCGACTTCATCAA
>JBDUCM010000211.1:0-7615 GCA_040003455.1 bacterium | reverse complement strand
CGCGCGCTGCTGGTGCTCGACAACATGGAGCATGTGCTGGCGTCGGCGCCCTTCGTCGCGAGGCTGCTCGCCGCGTGCCCCACTGTGTCGGTGCTGGCCACGAGTCGCGCACCGCTTGCGGTGCAGGGTGAACAGACCTTCCCGGTTCCGCCCCTCGCGACGCCCGTGGCGGGCGCTGTGGACACTGCCGAATCCGAAGCGGTGCAGTTGTTCGTGAGCCGCGCACGCGCCGTGAAGCCATCGCTCGTGCTCGACGACGAATCGCTTGCCGCGGTTGCCGAGATCTGTCGCCGGCTCGACGGATTGCCGCTCGCACTGGAGCTCGCGGCGGCGCGCGCGACGCTTCTCTCGCCACGCGCGATCCTCGCGCGGATCGAGCAGCGCTTCGACCTGCTGCGCGCAGACTCGGCAGACCGGCCAGCGCGGCACGGGACCATGCGCGCGGTTCTCGACTGGAGCTACAACCTGCTCACGGAACGGGAGCGGGCATTGTTCGGCCGGCTCGCCGTGTTCGCAGGCGGCGCATCGCTCGACGCCGTGGAAGCAGTGGCGCGTGACATCGTGCGTGATAGCGACGTGTCCATGCCCGTGCTCGAGCTGGTGTCGTCGCTCGCGAGCAAGAGTCTCGTGCAGGCCGAGGAGCAGACCGACGGCGAGCCGCGGATCCTGATGCTCGAGACTATGCGCGAGTACGGGCTCGAGCGTCTCGCGGAAAGCAGCGACGACGTGACGGCCCGCCGCGCGCATCGCGCGTACTATGTCGCGTTCGCGCAACGCGCGGCCGAGCAACTGCGCGGGCCGTCGCAGGCCATGTGGCTCGACCGTCTCGAGCGTGAATACCCGAACCTCCGCGTCGCGTTGGAAAGTGCGCTCGCGGATGCGGACGAGGGCCTGCTCGACGCGGCGAATCTGGCCGTGTCGCTCTATCGCCTCTGGCTCACGCGCGGCCCACTGCTCGAGGGGAACGCGGCGGTGAAGCGGATCCTCACTACGCTCGAACGTGCGGACGCGCCATCGGTGGATGTGGCGCTCCACGCGCGAGTGGTGACCAGCGCTGCGCACCTCGCGGGATCCCGGAGCGTGTTCCCGGAGGCACGCGAGCTGTTCAAGCGCGCGCTCGCACTGTATCGCGAGGCGGGTGATCGTGCTGGTATCGCGTCCACGCTTGCGAATCTCGGCTGGCAGACGTGGGCCGCCGGTGATCTCGCGGAAGGTGAATCCCTATCGCGCGAAGCGCTGACAATGAACGAGGAGCTCGGCGATGCGCTGGGCGTCGCCCTCTCGCGCAACAACCTCGCGTGGATTGCGATGGAGCGCGGCGAGTTCGACGATGCCCAGCGGCAGTTCGAGGCAGTGATCGCGTCGCACGAACGGCGCGGTGACGCGCGTAGCGTTGGGTACGCCTCCACTTGGTTGGGAACGCTCATGGCGCGGCGCGGCGACCTTGCGCGGTCGATCGAACTGCACACGCGAGCACTTGAGGCCGGCCAACTGGTCACCGATCACGGCTATCGCCTGCTCACCCTGGTGCGGCTCGCCGTCACACGGCACGCGCTTGGCGAGCCGGGCGATCACGTAGCGCTCGTGGAGACGTCGTATCTGCCTCCGCAGCGCCAGATCGGGCGACTGTGGCCGCTCGGCACCACGCTCACCGAGCTGGGGCGCATGCTGCTCGCGAACGGCGAGGCGGCGCGGGCGCACGCAGTCCTCTCGGAAGCGCTTGACGTGCGGCGGGCGTCCGGTGGGCTTGGAAGCGTGCTGGAGTCCGAGATACTGGACGCGACCGCGCTGTTGCGCATGAATGATCGCGACGGATGCGCTGCGCTTCTCCGCAACGCACTTCCCGCAGCCATCGCGTACGGCTCGCGTCCACTCCTGATCGAAGCGCTCGAAGCCACCGCGCAGTTGCTGCACGCTGTTGGAGATGGCGCCAATGCCGCGACGCTGCTTGCCGCCGCCACACGCGCGTTTAATGCCTCTGGCGCGCGCCGGTCAACGCGTGCCGCCGCCGCTCTCTCGCACTTCCGCGACACGCTCGCGGACGCGCCGACGGCGACCGGGGCTGCGCTCTCGCTCGATGACGCCGCGCATCTTGCGGTGGGCTCTGTGGCGCGCTCGCGTGACTGATCACGCGGCATTGGACGAGACCACGGAGATCACGCGTTTCCTCCAGCGCTGGCGCGAGGGCGACCGCGATGCATTCGACGCGATGCTTCCGCATGTGTACGAGCGGCTTCGCACCATCGCCCGCGCGCGGCTGCGTGCCGAGCAGCCTGACCACACGCTCGATACGTCGGCGCTTGTGCACGAGACCTATCTGCGCATGACTGCCGGAACCACACCGGATCTTCAGGACCGATCGCACTTCTTCGCTGTCGCATCAACCGCGATGCGGCGAATCCTGATCGATCATGCGAAGCATCGGCTCGCGGAGAAGCGTGGTGGTGGGGCACTGCACGTGACCCTTGATACGACAGCGTGGGGCGACGCGGGCACTGCGGTGACTGCGGAGCCCGACGCACTCCTGTCTCTCGACGAGGCGCTCACGCGGTTGAACGAACTTCACCCGCGCCACGCAAAGGCCATCGAGCTGCGCTACTTCGGCGGTCTCACACTCGACGAAGCCGCGCAGGTGCGCGCGACGTCGGCGCCGACGGTGATGCGCGACCTGCGTTTCGCGCAGGCTTGGCTTGCGCGCGACCTGAGCTGAGTTCACGCTCGCCGAGCTGACCGTGGGTCCGCTCGCCGCCGCTCCGGCTCGACGCGCGTCTCCCGAATTCCCTGTCCGAATTGCTCGTGTGCCATCGGAATACGCGTCGCGCTCCGCAGGTCCTTCTTCACGTCACCTTGACCGTGAACGGAGGGCTTACCGATGTTCCGCCAGATCGATCTTTCTCACGTCCTGCTCCTGGCCGCACTCGTCTTCACGCTGTACGGGGTCCGGAGGTCCCTTCCCGGAACTGGTCTTCGCGCCTGGCACGACCGACACACGTCGCCCCACGCGCGCGCGCGATGGCACCACGTGCTTGCGCTGGAACTCACCGAGCTGGTCCTCGCGGGGATCTTTCTCATGGTGGGTGGCGCGAAACTCGTTGGCCGCCCGGACATGGTTGCGCTGTTTCACGACATCGGCGTAGGGCAATGGTTTCGCTACGCGACGGGAACGATCGAAGTCACGGGTGCGGCGTTGCTCATCGTCCCGATGCTCTCCGGGGCGTCCGCACTGCTGCTCGGCGCCGTGATGGCCGCTGCAGCGCTCATCGAGCTCTTCGTGCTGCATCGGCCGCCCGTTGCGGCCGTCGCATGTCTGAGCGCCCACTCGTACGTCGCCTGGGCGCGTACATCGCGTCGCCATCTCTCGTGGCTGCACGTCACTGGACCGGCGCGACACCCGCTCGCCCTGTCTTCGAACGAGTCCGTCAAAGCGCGTTGGGACTTCAGTAGAATCAAGTCCAACAGACGAATTGTCCGGCGAGCCTCATCGGCATATCCGTTTACGCCATGAAACGTCGCGGTCGTCGTCATCAATTGGCAGTCTGCGTGACGAAAGGGTGCGCGACCTCCCAACAAGCAGTGACGCTCTCTCAAGTGGGCAAGGAATAACTGCAACCGCAGAGGAGTCTTGGGTTGGGAGAGCCGTCGTATGCACGAATCATCACCGTGATGGAGTCACAATGAGTAGCCACAATCCCCGCGAAGACGATGCTTTCCCCGAGCGCGAGGTGCTCGCCACCACCGCCGTGTTTCGTGACGCGGTCTCCCTCGGCCTGGACGGATTGTTCGATCGGCCGGATGTGGTTCATGCCCTCACACGAGCGGTTCGGCTGTTGCCGGTGGCATGTCGCTTGGCGGTCATCCTTGTCGACGTTGACGGCCATTCGTACTCTCAAGTGGCGCACATCCTTGAAATTCCAATCGGCATGCTTCGGACATACCTGTATCGCGGACGCCGCATGGCGGAGGATACCGTGATCAATCATGCCCAAGCGTTTGGTATCGAGTCACGGCACCATGCGCTTGGGGGGACGGTGGACACGGATGACCCTGATGGCGTGCGGTCAGTGGGCACGGCCTGTACGGAAGCCACAAGCGCGTTATGGGTCTGTCTCGACGGTCAAGCATCGCATGAGCGGGAATCTGCCATACGCAGTCATCTGAGCCATTGCACGCGCTGCACCCATCAATTTGCGTTTCACGCCGCCTTCCTGGGCGCGCTGAAGCGTCTTCGCACACACCGTGTTGCGATGTCACCCGCCCGGGCGGGCCGGTTGCAGCGTTCGCGCGCCCAGGCTCCCTGACAAACAACCCGTGGTCGCGCCTGGACCACAGGAATCGGCATTCAAGTCCAGTGGCCGTGCAGCTAACTCGCTTTCGCGCGCGCCACTGCCGCAGCCAGGTCACGGTACGCCATCTCGCTGAGCGCACCGAACTTCAGGTTCCGATACAAAATTCGTCCGTCACGACCAACCACGAACACGGTTCTGTTGTCATACGCGCGGCCGGGGATGGTCGATCCGTAAAGCGATGCTACCGTCTGGCTGGTATCGGACAATAACGCGAATGGAAAGTGCATCTCGTCCGACCATGCAGCGTGCGAGGTCATATTGTCGGCGGATATTGGCAGAACCGAAACGCCCTCGCCGAACAGCTGCGAAAACTCATCCCGAAACTTGCCCAGTTCGGCCGTGCATCCGGTGGTCTTGTCGCCCGGGTAGAACGCGATGACAATCACTCTTCCGCGCAGGGCCCGGAGGTCGACGTTGGATTTTGTCGCGCCGAGCATCGCCGGCAAGGTAAAGTCGGGCGCCAGCATCCCCGAATCAGGAACCATGGGAACCGCGGCCGAGACGGTCATCGTTTGCGGCGCGGCGCTCTGGGCGCCTGACTGGGCCGCTGTCGCAAGCACGAGGCCGGCGACGAGTGTGGCGCACTGCATTGACCGTGGCTGTCCGATCATCCGTTTCATGGATCGTTCTCCTTTGGATCGCGTCGAGTAGGGGGTACCTGGTTTCGAGACCCAGTCGTGCAGATAAATATTCCCGGATACGCTTTCAGGCTTGCGCGGAATACCAGTTACACTGGTGCGAGTTCCTTACGATCGCGCCTGATATGACGCTGGCCAGACTGTTGCCTGCTACCATGTGCGATTGGTCGCATGCACCACGACACGCTTGTGGTGCGCGGCGCCAAGGTGGCGGCCCGGACAAGGGCGGTGGCGCGATAGCGCCTGTACATTGTGCAGAAAGACAAACATGCCTGACGGAGCGCGCACGACGAGCGACTGTTTGAAGAGCGGCTGGCGTACTGGTCTATCCGTGCGGTTTGTGCTCGCAGCAGTCGCGCTTTTCATGACTGCTCCCGGTACCGTGTTGCGCGCGCAGCGCATCGAGTCATTGCAGGTCGGCGTGCGCGTTCAAGCGCCGAGTACCGACACGGTGGTCATCGCCACCGACCCCGCGCTCACCCTCAGCGTCCCGTGCCAGGTATCGCGCGGGGTGGCTCTCGGACTGGCGGGCTACCTTGGCTACTTGGTCGCGGGGATTGCGCAGTACCCGCTGACGGTGTCGGGTGGCTCCAGCGAGTCGGTCGCGGTGAACGTCGCGGGCGCCGTGACGGGTGTCATCCTGATCGCCGATGCGCCGATGTCCCGCACTCTTCCATTCTGCCCGGCCGAACTTCATTCACTGGCGAACCGGCCAACGAACCATGTCGGTGCATGCCGAGCGTCGAGGGTGCTGTATGCGGGGTTAGGAGCCGCTGGTGGTGCGGTGGTCGCGGGCGGCCTCGCGATTCCATACGCCTTGTCCGCCAGCGGCAATGGGCGCGCGGTTAACACGCTGTTTATCGCGCTTCCCGCGGCAGGCGCCATTGCCGGGGCAATGAGGGCGGGCCAGGGGCCGCCCTGCACCTCCTAGCCTGATCATCGCTCCGGCGATGGGTTGGGAACACTCATGCTGTCCCTACGGACTGGTGATCGTGCGAATGACCCGACCGTCCATGGCGAGGATGCGAATCCTCACCGATGT
Organism: bacterium; assembly: GCA_040003455.1. GTDB lineage: Bacteria > Gemmatimonadota > Gemmatimonadetes > Gemmatimonadales > Gemmatimonadaceae > AG11. The sequence goes on along the minus strand of JBDUCM010000211.1, from coordinate 1,589 downwards.
TCGTGCTGGCAGATAGAGCGTCGACCTATCGCGACGCATCACTTCGACGCGGTCGAGCACCAGCGCGTTGTCCGGACTTGTAGCCATGCGGGCTTCGACCAGGCACCACTGTGTCGCACACTCCGGCGTCGAAATCGGCGTTGCGCGGCGCCCACCGCCCAACGTCATCCACGTCGGTCGCCCGCCATCATCATACTGTGTACGCGCCGAGACAATTTCCAGGTCGACAGCATAGCGCCCCGTGACGGCAAGCGGCTTCCCATTTTCGCCAAGCACAATCACCGGATCGTTCGGCAAGCCGACACCGGCACCGAGATGGGCGTTCTGTATCGCACGATACAGGGGGTGTTCATACGACGGTGCGCTGCGCTCGCTGAGAACTGTCTGATCCACGGTTACTGGATCGATGCCCGTCAGGCGGCGAAAGTACCACGCCATGGGATGCCATGCAGGGCTCTCGTGCTCCTCAATGTGTGCATACCCGGCGTGCACCAACACCTTCGCGGTTGCGTCGCGACGAAAGACACGATCCACCAGATTCGCCGCCTGCGCGCTATCGCGTCGAAAGCTTGTTGGACGCGTATCCAAGGGACCCTGTGGCTGGTTCTGCGCGAGCGAGCTCTCGTATGGCACAACGTTGTACCCAAGTCGTAGCGCCTCGCGCAACACCTCGGCGAATACCGGATCCTCCACGTAAAACGTGCCTGTGAGACCTTCGATCGGATATCCGCGGCGCGCCAATGTCGAGTCGCGTTCATCGAGCGCCTCCGCGGCGAAATAGCGATATCCCTTGGCGCGAAGCAACGGCAGCAGGCGCAGCGTCACGAGCCGATCCGTGCTCGCGTGATGTCGTTCGTTGATCATGATGACGCGCGCCGTGTCCGCCATGCTTGCCAGGTACGTCACTGCATCGACCGCGCGCACGCCCGTCGGGAGGGAGCCGACAGAATCGCCGGGCGGTTGCAACAAGTCGAACATGCGGAGCGCGTCCAGGTGATTGCCCACTCGCGCTTCGGCCTGCGAACGTATTTGCAGGTAGATGCCGGCCGCGTTCGTGTCCTTGATGAACCGCTCGTTGGCGCGCATGCGCATCAACGTGCTCCACCAGGGCTCATTCGGTTTGATGACTGTCAGCTGTTGAAAGGAGCTGAGCGTGTCCTGAGTCTGCGCCGACGACACGGCGGCTGAAGCGAGGAAGCCAAGGGCGAGCAGGAGGCGAGGTGGCCAATAGTGGCGCATGGTCAGCGCGTCCCCCTGAGCGGTTTTGAGGTGTGGTCGAGTTTCATGAATGTGTAATACCGACCCCGCGGCTCGGCTGTCCATCCGTTGACGCCTTCGGAGGCAGCCACCGTGCCCCTCCAAATTCCTTTCGTACTCCATCAACGCGTGTGTCGGGGTTGTGCGTCGCTGGTATAGTGGGCGTACGAGCTGCGGCGTGGCCTGTATTTCTGCTCGGCATTGTGGATCGGGAACGGCCGACTCGCGCCACGGTTTCCGTACTACTGAAAAAGCAGTTGACGCTAACAAGTACGCGACACCAGCCACGAGTGCTGTCGGTACGGAAAAGGGGGGAGCGCTTGCGGCCGCGA
>JBDUCM010000070.1:0-25170 GCA_040003455.1 bacterium | reverse complement strand
TCACGCGCGTGAGCGCGCTCTTGAAGCCGGTGAGGTGCGTGCCGCCTTCGTGCGTATTGATGTTGTTGACGAAGGAGAAGACGGTGTCGTTGTAGCCATCGTTGTACTGCATGGCCAGCTCGATGCCGACGTCGTCCTTTGTGGTGTCGAGGTAGATGACTTCGTTGTGCAGCGCCTTGCGCGACGCATTGAGGTGCTGCACGAACTCGCGAAGGCCATTCTTGGCGAGGAAGGTTTCTTCCTTCTCCTGTTCCGCGCGTTCGTCCTTGAGCGTGATGGTGACGCCCTTGTTCAGGAACGACAGCTCGCGGAGGCGCGACGCAAGCGTGGTGTAGGAGTAGACGAGTTCCGTGAAGATCAGGTGGTCGGGCTTGAACCAGGTCTTGGTGCCGGTGGACTTTTTCGGGACTTCGCCGAGCACCTTGAGCTTGGTCTGCGTGTCGCCACGCAGGAAGTCCATGTAGTACTCCTTGCCGTCGCGACGAATCCAGACCTTGAGCCGCTCGGAGAGTGCATTCACCACGGACACGCCGACGCCGTGAAGGCCGCCCGACACCTTGTAGCTGTCCTTGTCGAACTTTCCACCGGCGTGCAGCACCGTGAGCGCCAACTCCACGCCGGGCATCTTCTCCGTCGGATGCATGTCCACGGGAATGCCGCGGCCATTGTCCTCAACGGTGATGGAGTTGTCGCCGTGAATGATCACGCTCACCAGGTCGGCGTGCCCCGCCATGGCTTCGTCGATGGAGTTGTCCACCACCTCGTACACGAGGTGATGCAACCCGCGCTCCGACGTGGAACCGATGTACATACCCGGGCGCTTGCGAACCGCCTCGAGACCCTTGAGCACGGTGATCTGCCCCGCGCCGTACTCGTTCGTCGCAGGCTTGTCGTTCATCTTGGTCATGAACTCACTCGAAAATGTCGCCGGAAATTCGGAGCGAAGAAGAACCGAAAACGTGGTCCGCTCACAGACGTGGAAATGTAGCGATTTGCAAGGGCGGACGCAATGCTTTTGCGCGCTTGTAAGTAGTTAAATCACAACGACTTGCAGAGCTGGCAAAGTCCATGCATTCCGAGGGCAGCCGCACGGCGCGAAATTGCGGCCATTTCCCCACCTGACCACACGCGCCAGCCCCGGATTCTACCCCTGCCGGATGAGCCAGCGGATGCGCTTCACCGGCGTGCGACCCTCCTTCGCATTCAACGCCCGCAGCAACTCCGGCTCCATCATCGAGAGCTCCATCATCCACGCATTCGTGGTCACGTGCACGAACAACGTGCCATCCCGCGCAATGGACTGTGGCTCAGTGACCGCAGCGATCTGTGCCCCCACCAACGTGGGCCATTCGGGCATGATACCCGCCTGCTCCACACGCGCGGTGATGCCCGCACTCGCGAGCACACCCGCGAGGACATCCGCAATGGACGCCGGCTTCTTCTTCGCCGGACTCACGCTGCGCCAACCTGTACTGCGATGTCCGCATCAGCATCACCAGCATCGCCAGCATGGCCAGCATCACTGGCATCCGCCGAGATGACGCCGTCGACGATGCGCCACCGCGGTAGTTGCGAAAGCGCGGGAGGGATGTCGCTCTCGCGCGGGACGGTCAACACGGTCTGTCCCATGCTCTGCTCCGCGAGCAGTTCCAGAATGCGCGCCGAGCGACGGACGTCCAGCTCCGCGAATGGATCATCGAGGAGGAACATTGGCGTGATACCAAGCCGCTCGCGCAATGTCTCACCCTCGAGCATCCGCAACGCGATGGCACCAGTCCGTTGCTGACCGGCCGAGCCGAACGAACGCAGCTCGCGCCCGTCGAGCAACAGCGCCAGGTCGTCGCGATGGGGCCCCGTGTGCGTGAGACATCGCCGCACATCCAATCCGCGGCGCTCCTCGAGTCCTCGCGCCAACTCCGACACCACATCCTGAAGCGCGTGTGATTTTGGGGCGAGTGATGTGGCGTACCGCAGCGACACCGGCGACTGCTCGCCGATGGCCGCACACACGGCCGCAAAGCGCGGCGCCGCGCTCTCTGCCCACGTCATCCGCTCGTGCCAGAGCACCGCGCCATGCTCCGCCAACGGAGCCTCCCAGATGGCAACGCGCTGCTCTCCCTTGGCATCGGACGAACGTCCCGCGTCACGAAGGGCGGCATTTCGTTGCGCCAGCGCGTGGCGGTACCGTTGGAGCGCGCTCAGGTACCGGCGCGACGAGAGCGCCAGCAGGATGTCCAGGTACCGCCGCCGCGCGCTCGGCGCACCCGCCACCAATTCCACGTCGGCGGGCGAGAACAACACGCAGGGCAAAGCGCCGAGTGCGTCGCTGAGGCGCTGTGGTTCGGAGCCGTCGAGCTTCACCCGCTTGCGCTTGCCCTGACGCTCGAATCCGGCGGACAGGTCGTGATGCGGCCCACCGCTCGTATGCGCGCCGATGTGGAAGCCGGCCTCGCCGAAGCGCACCACATCAACGTCGCGCGAGCCGCGCACGGAACGCAGAAGGTGGAGATAGTAGATGGCCTCCAGCATGTTCGACTTCCCCTGCCCATTTTCGCCAACCACCACCACACCAGCCGCCGGGAAGACCAGGTCCGCACGCGCGAGGTTGCGGAAGTCCCGCAGGGCAAGAGTATGAAGAAGGGCGCGTGCGTGCGTCACGCGCCGGTAAACCTGGCCGCGCGCTTCTCCAGAAAGGCCTGCATTCCCTCAATCTTGTCGGCCGTGGCGGAGAGCATGCCGAAATACGACGCTTCCAACGCGATCGCGTCGTCCAGCGCCATGTCGAGCCCCCGGTCCACCGCCTCGATACAGTGCGCGAGCGCCAACGGGCCCTGAGCGAGCATGGTGGTGAGCATCGCGCGACAGGCATCGATCAATTCGGCGGCAGGCACCACGCGATTCACGAGGCCAATGCGGTAGGCTTCCGCGGCGTCGATCATCTCGCCGGTGAGCAGCAGTTGCAACGCGCGTCCCTTGCCAACCAGGCGAGGAAGGCGTTGCGTGCCGCCGTAACCCGGCACGATGCCCAGCTTCACTTCGGGCTGGCCGAATTTTGCGGACTCCGACGCAACGCGCAGGTGGCATGCCATGGCCAATTCACAGCCGCCGCCGAGGGCGAAGCCATTCACCGCCGCAACGGTGGGTTTTGGCGAGGTCTCGAACATCCGAAATACCCGCTGACCTCGCTCGGCCCGCGCTTTGCCTTGTACTGCGGTCTGATTGGCCAGCTCGGCGATGTCGGCACCGGCGACGAAGGCACGGCCGGCACCGGTAAGCAGCACGCCGCCAACGTCGTCGCGGCTGCGCGCCTCTGCGATGGCGAGGCCCAACTCGGCCATGAGGGCGTCGTTCAGCGCATTGAGCTTGTCAGGGCGGTTGACCGTGAGCGTCGCAATCCGGTCCGCCACGACGAAGTTGAGGTGCTCGTAGGCCATGTGCGCGTAGTGCTCGGCAGTGAGGCGTTCGGCTGGCGTGCGAAAAGGTATCGCAGCCAACGCCGGAATCTATAATCGAGGACCGCATTTTGCTTTCCGCTCGGCGCATATGACAGCCTGGATCTCCCGCGAAGGAGGCAAGCGAAACTTCCGCTATCGGCGAGCCGATGGCAGGCCCGTGACCGACGAGCGCGTGCTCTCGCGTCTTCGCGCGCTTGCGATTCCCCCGGCATGGACGGACGTCCACATTGCGCCCACCTCCACGGCCGAGGTGCAGGCGTGGGGGCTGGATGCGAAGGAGCGCAAGCAATATCGCTATCACCCGCGAGCCGTGGAGCAGGGGCAGCTCCGGAAGTACTATCGCGTACGGGAACTCGCGAAGGAGCTGCCGGTACTGCGCAAGCGGCTGCGGTCACATGCCGGGTCGCACGATCCGTCGCGTCGCGCCGCCGCCGCCGCGGTGGTGAGGCTCATCAGCGAGAGTTTCTTCCGGATAGGGAGTGAGCGCTATGCGACCGAGAACAAGACCTTCGGCATCACCACGCTCAGCAAGCGTCATGTGCAGATCGTGGGTGACCGTGCTGTGTTCACCTACGTGGGGAAGAAGTCGATCAAGCAGCGGCAGGTCGTGGCCAATCGCGAACTGGCGCGACTGGTGAAGCGCTATCTCGACACTCCGGGCGCGCGCCTGTTTCGCTACAGGGACGAAGGGCGCTGGCGCAACCTCACGGCGCGCGACGTGAACTCGTACATACAGGATGAGCTGGGTGTCCCGTTCAGCGCGAAGGATCTGCGCACGTGGGGCGGCACACTGCGCGCCGCGACCATCCTGGCCGAGTTGGGCGGGGCGGCAACACCCACGGAGGCAAAGCGCAACGTGGCCACCACGATGCGGCTGGTGTCTGCGGAACTGGGGAATACGCCAACCATCTGCCGCAAGTCGTATGTGCATCCGCTGGTGGTGGCTCGCTACCTCGATGACGGGGAGACCATCGCGTTGCCGCCGCGGTACGAGGCGAGAGCGGGGGCGTACGCGCACTCGCCCGAGGAGCGCGCGCTCATCCGCTTTCTCGACAAGCATTTTCCGGAGAGGCGGCGGCGCGCGCGATCGGCGTGAGCCACGTCTGAGAAACTGCCGGATGTATACGGAAACTGCCGGATACTGCGGAAAGCCGTATCGGGCAGTCCCACGGCCAGTCAGGCGAGTTGCAGTATCCGGCAGTTTTGCGTTTCAAATCCGGCTTCTTCTAGAAACAGATCCGGCTTCTTCTAGAAACGGCTTCTTCTAGAAACGGTGAAGCACGGGGCGTAGCTTCTTCGCACGTGACCAACCCTTCCGGCAAATCCCTCGGCTCGCCACGGCGTGTACCGGCAGGCGCGCCGCCCGCGGCAGTATCGCGCGCGACGCAGTGGACGCGCGCGCTTGCGCTGGTGCTCCTGACCGCCGTGCCGATGTTGCCGAGTCTGCGCGCGGCGTTTGTGTACGACGATACGACGATCATTCGCGACAACGCGTGGCTTCGCGGATGGGGGGTGCTCATTCGCGCGTGGGGGCAGCCGTACTGGCCCGCCGACAACGGCATCGATGTCCTCGGCCTCTATCGGCCATTGCACATCGCGCTGCTTGGGTTCGTCTGGAACATTGGTGGAGGCGGGGCACGCTGGTTCCACCTCTACGCGCTGGCGCTGGGAGTCTCGACGGTGCTCGCGGTGTGGTGGATGCTGGGTCGCTCGGTGCGCGTGACGGCCGCATTCGTGGCCGCCGCGTGGTTCGCGACGCATCCGTTGCACGTCGAAGCCATATCCAGCGTGGCGAACACGTCCGAGTTGCTCGTTGTGCTGTGCACCATCGCACTTGTACGAGTGCTGCGGTCGCCGAGTGTGCTGGATGGCGCCGATGATTGGAAGCGCGCGGCACTCGTGGGTGTACTGGCGGCGGCGGCGCTTTCGGCGAAGGAGTCAGGGCTTCTCGCCGTTCCGATCGCCGCCATTACGGCGTGGGGCTGGCGAGAGCCCCGCGTCGCCGTGATGTCGCTGCGTGACGTCATGCGTGCGAACATGCGCGCGTGGGCGGCGGCGGCAGTAGGGCTCGCCGCGGTGATCCTGGCGCGAAGCGTCGCACTCGGCACGCCCGTGGCGCATGCGTCCATTGCGGCGCAGGGGCTGGGGGCGCTCACGGGCGCCGAACGTGTGCGGGCGATGTTGTCGGTGTGGCCGCGCATTGCAGAAATGATCCTGTGGCCGGTGTCGCTTTCGCCGTACTATGGACCCACCATTTTTCCAACCAATGGAGCGTCGCGTGCGTTCGTGAGCGCGCTGGTGGTGGTTCTTGTACTCGTCGCGGTCGTGGCGATTGCGCGTCGCGGTGACAGGCGGCCGGCGGTTGCGTTGGCGTGGGTAGCGCTCACCTACTTCCCTGCGTCGAATCTCGCGGCACCCACCGGCCAGATTCTTTCGGATCGCACGTTGTTTGGCGCGACGGTCGGCGTGGCGCTGTTGCTCGGGGTGTTGCTCGATCGCATGCCGAGTCTTCCGCGCACGGTTGCTGCCTGTGTGTGCGCCGTGGTGATCGGGCGGAACATGCTGATGACCACGCGGTACGCTGTCGCGTGGACGAGCCACCGGTCGCTCTGGACTCGGATGCTCGAAGCGGCTCCCGATGAGCACCTGGGCTACAAGCTGCTCGGCATCGACGCGCGAGCACGCGGTGACACCACGCGTGCGCTGGCGATGCTCGGCCGTGCGTTCGCGATGGCGCCGACCGACAGGCAGATCCGCTTTGAATACGGACAGGTACTCTACCAGGCCGGCCGGTTTGGCGCGGCGGCGGCAACCCTCACGCCGCTGGTCACCACAGGCGAGGCATTGGAAGAGCGCGATTTCGTGGCGCTCTATCTCGATGCCGTGGGCCGGTCGGGTGGGCCGGCCGCGGTGGTGCAAGCCGCGACGCCGCTGCTGCATTCGCAGTCGGCGTCAGTGGCGGCTCTCTACCTCGGGCTTGCCGAGCAACGACTTGGTCGCACGGACGCCGCGGACTCTGCGTATGCGTTGGGCCTTCGGCGGAACCCGCGCGACAGCGTGTTGCGCGGGCGGCTGGATTTGCTTCGTGGTGCGGGCGCTACGCCGTCAGGGCCGCGGCGGTAGCGCCTCGGGCAACAGCGTGAAGCGCGCAAACTGGTCCTTGCGCAGGTATTCAATTGCGGCGGCGCGGAGCTTCTCACGAGTGACCGCGTTTACCAGCGCAGGCACGCGCAGCCAGTCGCGCTGGTCGCGGCCATCTTCGTCGGCGTCGATCATCGCGGACAGCCACGCGCTGTTCTCGCGCAGTCCCGTTTCGTGCGAGCGCAGGGGAATCTCGCGGATCTTCGTCATGTTCGAGTCGCTGATCGCGCCCGCCTTGATGCTGTCGATCACGGAGAACACCGCGGCAACGAGTTCGTCCACGCGTTCCGGCGCGCTCCCGAAATTGATGCTCACTTCGTACCGGTCGTTCGGAATGTGCCGGCACTGCCCGTCCACTCCCACGCCGTACGTGCCGCCCTTGTCTTCACGCAATGCTTCACGCAAGCGAATGTCGAGCAGGTCGCGGAGCGCACCCATGACCACGCGATTCTCGTAGCTGTACGTGCACGTGCCGGTGAAGGTGATCATCGTCTGAGCCTTGGCTTCTACGCCACGCCGCACGGTGCGTTCGACGAGGCCGGTTGGCGGACGGATGCCCACGTCGCGCGCCTTTTCGTTGCGGTGCAACGCCGGCTGTGACGCAAAATACCGTTCCACCAACGGCCGCAACGAGTCGGGATTGAAGCTGCCGGCAAAGTAGTAGGTGAAGCCGCTGCCATCGGCGAAGCGATCACGATAGATGTCGAGCGCGCGACGCAGGTCGACCGAGTCGAGGATTTCCGGTGTCATCAGCAGTACGCGCGGATGATGCTGCGACATGGTCACGGTGATGGTATCCTCGAACACTGCCTCCGGCGTGTTGCGCTGATTCACCATCACTGAACGCATCTGATTCTTGAACGCCGCAAACGCGCTCGAGTCCACGCGTGGTTGTGTCATGTGCAGCCATGCGAGTTGAAAGAGCGTCTCCAGATCCTTCGATGACGCCGATCCGCGCAGGAATTCGCTGGCGTCAGTGATCTGTGCTGACACCTGCGCCCGCTTGCCCGCGAGCTTCTTGCCAAGCGTGATCTGGCTGAACTGGCCCACGCCGCCCACAGAGAGCGCCACGCTGCTCAGGTCGGCGTTCAGGATATCGCGGTCCGGCAACAGTGACTCGCCGCCGGGGCTCTGCGCAGCGAAGAGCACTTCGTCCGCCTTGAAGTCGGTGGGCTTGAGCAGTACGCGCGCACCGTTCGACAACGTCCACTCGATGATCCCGCTTTCGGGCAAGGTCTTCTCGCCCACGATGCGGCCCGGCGTGGGGGGCTTTGGAACGAGCGGTTCGTTGGATGCGGAATCGACGAAGGCGGTGAGCGTGCTGGTCGCTGCCTTGCCATAGACGGCCAGCATGGCCTTGGCGTCCGGAACCTTTACCTCGGGCTTGTCCGGCGCGGCCACGAGCACCACGCGATTCTTGTCGCTGAACGTGGTCTTGGCCAGGGTGTTCACATCCGCCACCGAGATGGTCGGGAGCAGCACCTTTGCCAGCGCCTGTTGCTGTCCGATGTTCATCAGGGGGCCGCTGCCGAGTGCGGCGTTGACGTACTGTCCCGCAAAGGATGACGAGTTGGTCTTGTCGCGCTCTGCGAATGCCTGCTCCAGGCTCCGAAGATAGTTCGTCTTCAAGCGGTCCAACTCCGTCTGCGTAAAGCCGAATCGCTTGATGCGTTCCGATTCCGCGAGCAGCGCTTCCGCCGCCTTCTCGAATCCGCTCTCCTTTACACCAGCCACGAGTTGATAGGCGTCGCGGGTGCGGACAAACGACCCTCGGCCGGAGCCCGCAAAGGCAAACGGCGCGTCGGGCCGTTGCGATTGTTCGCCGAAGCGCGAGTTGACCATGCCGTCGTAGAGCGAGGAGATGAGGCTTCGGCGCAGGTCGCTGACCGTGCGCGTGCTGTCCTTGGGTCGCAACCACAGCATGGCCACGGACGATCGCGGATACTCCTTGTCCGTCTCGATGGAGACGAGTGTCTCATCATGATCGGGCACGAGCGCATACGTGCGCTTCCTGGGTGCGGCGGGCATCGTCAGGCGGGAGAAGCGCTCACGGATGGACGCTTCCATTGTCTTTGCGTCGAAGTCGCCCACGGCAACCACCGTCATCAGGTCCGGCCGGTACCAGTCGCGATAGAACTTTCGCGCGAGGCTGTCCGGGAACGCCTCGAGATTTTCTCGCGTGCCAATCGGCAGCCGTTGCGCGTACTTCGAGCCCTGGAGCATGACGGGGAACTGCTTGTTCTGCACGCGCGTGGCGGCACTCAGGCCAGTCCGCCACTCCTCGATGACCACGCCGCGCTCCTTCTGGATTTCGGCCGCATCGAAGCTGACGTTGTGCGACCAGTCTTCGAGAATGTCGAGCGCGGTGTTCATGAGTTGCGTGCTGTCCGTGGGGATGGTCAGCATGTAGATGGTTTCGTCAAACGACGTGGATGCATTCAGGTCGGCGCCGAAGCGCATGCCCGCACGTTCCAGGAAGTTGACGATGTCGCCCTTGGGAAATCGCTTGGTGCCGTTGAAGGCCATGTGCTCCACGAAGTGAGCGACGCCGCGCTGGGCGTCGTCTTCGAGGATGGAGCCGGCGTTTACAACCAGCCGAAGCTCGGCACGCTTGGCGGGCTGGGTGTTGCGCCGGATGAGATAGCGGAGGCCATTGGGCAGTTGACCCCGAACAACCGACGAGTCCACGGGCAGTCGCGCCGACAGGTCCGGAGCCTGCGCTCCGAGAGGAATGGCGACCAGCAGCATCGCGGCGAGGCGCGAAGGAATTCGCATTGAGAAATGCCGAAGAGAAGGGAAGGCAGCACCCGGCAACTGGGATGTCCGCTAACTTCCGAAATATGACGGTTGTCGAGGCAGTCCGCTGGTCAAGTGGCGGCGACGCATTGGACATCATTGATCAGCGTCGCCTCCCGCTGGAGTTCGTGCGCCGAGAGCTGCGCTCGGTTGACGAAGTCTGTGAGGCGATCGCGACCCTTGCCGTGCGCGGCGCGCCCGCCATCGGCATCGCGGGCGCCATCGGGCTTGCCGTGGCGCTGCAACCGTTCGCTGTCGGCGACCGTGATGCGTTCCTGCGGCTCGTCGATTCCATGAGTAACCGGATCGGCGCCGAGCGTCCCACGGCGGTAAACCTTCCGTGGGCCATGGACCGCATGAGGCAAGCGGCGCACCAGGCGCCTGGTTCCGCCGGGGACATTCTTGAGGCGCTGCGCGCGGAGGCCAGCAGCATTCTCGATGAGGATCGGGTGATGTGCCGGCGGATTGGCGAGCATGGGCTGGAGCTGATCGGTCGCGGCGCGCGGGTATTGACGCACTGCAACGCCGGCGCCCTTGCCACGGGCGGGATGGGCACGGCGCTCGCGCCGGTGTATCTGGCCGCGCAGCGCGGCATGGAGGTTACCGTGTTTGCAAACGAGACGCGGCCTCTGCTTCAGGGGAGCCGCCTCACCGCGTGGGAGTTGATGCAGTCGGGGATTGGCGTGACCGTTCTGGCGGACAACATGGCGGCGTCGCTCATGCGCGAAGGGCGGGTGGATCTGGTGATCGTTGGTGCCGATCGCATTGCCGCGAATGGTGATGTGGCCAACAAGATCGGAACGTTCCCGCTGGCTATTGCAGCGCGCCACCACGGCATTCCGTTCTACGTGGCTGCGCCGTGGTCCACCGTGGACATCGCCACGGCCACGGGCACTGACATCGTGATCGAACACCGGCATGCGGATGAAGTTCGCGCGGGGTTCGGGACGCTGACGGCGCCAGCCAGTGTGCCGGTCTACAATCCTGCATTCGACGTGACGCCGGCGGAGTTGATCACGGCCATCGTGACGGACCGCGGCGTCCATCGCGCGCCGTATGCGTTCGATGCGCACGGGCGCTCGGGCATCGCGCCGGAGTAGAAGGGGCGTGCCTGCTTCTCCTGATGGCGTCGCGCTTGTGGGGCGGTCGCTGGATAGTCATTGTGCCCGCCTGTCCGGCTGTCGCAGGTGCGGATTGCCCCCTGGCGTACGTCCAATCCTCTCCACCGCGCGTGCGCCGAGGGCAATGTTGGTGGGGCAGGCACCGGGCAAGGTGGAGATGGGCGGGGGCAAGCCGTTTGCCGGCCGCGCCGGTCGGACCCTGTTTCGATGGTTGGAGCGAGCCGGGCTGGATGAAGCCACCGCGCGCGAATGGCTCTACATTGCCGCGATCACGCGGTGCTTCCCGGGAGCGAGCGCGTCGGGTCGAGGCGACCGGGTACCGTCGCCGGCCGAGCGTGCGAACTGTGCCGAGTGGCTGACGGCGGAGCTGTCCATCATCAAGCCACGGCTGATCATTCCTGTTGGCCGGTTGGCGATCGATCGATTCCTTGGCCAGGTCCCGCTGAATCGTGTGGTAGGCAAGGCGCATTCGTATGCGTACGATGGCGGAAATGCCGTGGTGATTCCCCTCCCGCATCCCAGCGGGGCGAGCAGTTGGGTGAATGTCCCGGCGCATCGCGAGTTGCTCGATGGCGGCATCAAACTGATCGAAGGATTCTTCCGGACAGCGGTCGACCAGGAAGGGAGTGTGAACTGATGCGTGGATTATGGCTGGTTTTTTCGTTCTCTCCGGTGGTGGCACCAGCCGATCACTGGCTCTCGCCGGACAAGTTGCAGCACTTCCTCAGCTCTGCATTCGTGCAGAGCATGACGTATGGATCGCTCCGCACAACGGGGTTGGGCCATGGGCCGTCATTGGCTGGGGCGTCGGCGGTGACCGCGGCAGTGGGGGTGGGCAAGGAGGTGCACGACCTGCGGGTGAAGGGTGAATTCAGCGTGCGGGATCTCACGTGGGACGCCGCAGGGGCGTCTGCTGTCTCCATCCTGCTGGTTCGTACGCAGCGGTGAGGGAATACCACCGGCGGGTGTAGGACAAACGCTGACCCAGGCGCAATGGCTGTTCAGTGAATGCGACTTGAGGGGTACTACTTGAACCACAGAGGGCACAGAGGGCACAGAGGGAAAAAAGGGCAAAGAGAGAAAGAGGGAAAAAAGGGCAAAGTAGGGAAAGAAGGCAAAGAGGGTTGGTCGACGCCTGTTGCTTGCTTTCCTCTGTGGTCCTCTGTGACCTCTGTGGTGACAGTGGTTTGCATGAGGCTTGTACGTGAACGGTATTGGATCTAGGCGCTCGTCCGGGTGCCGCTATATTGAAGTGAGCATTTCCCTTCATCCGAGAGTGCGGTTCGCATGTCTTCCGCTCGAACGAAATTCATCATCGGTGGTGCGCTCGTGCTTGGGACTGCCGGGTACCTCATGGCCACGTCGATCAACGACACGGGCATGTACTACCTCACGCCGACCGAGTTTGCGACGAAGCTCACCGCCGATCCGGGCTTTCGGAACACGGGGGTGAAGATGGGCGCGCGCGTGGTGCCGGGTACCATTCAGCGGGTTCCCGGCGGCAAGGAATACGCCTTTCAGGTCACCGACGGCGCCAAGGCGTTCCCGGTCGTCTACCGGGGTATCGCGCCGGATACGTTCACCGACGGCGTGGACGTGGTGGTGGAAGGGCGGCTTGGGCCTGATGGCACCTTCCAGGCGACCACGCTACTGGCCAAATGCGCTTCCCGCTACGAGAACGCACCCGGTGGGGCACCGGGCGGTGAGAAGTACAAGCAGACACCGGGCTACAAGTCGGGGTCGCGCGCGTGATACTCGTTGGAGAGTTGGCGTTGTGGGTGGCGTTGCTCATGACCTCCTGGGCGGCCGTCACATCGTTCGCGGGCGGAGCCCTTGGCCGGAATGACCTGATCGTCAGCGGGCGGCGTGGGCTGTACGCCACCACCGCGATGATCGTCCTCGCGTCCATCGGTTTGTGGACCGCCCTATTGACGCACGATTTCTCGCTCACTTACGTGGCTGGTCATACGAGCGCGAACATGCCCAAGGTCTACGTCTTTACCGCCTTCTGGGGCGGGCAGGCGGGGTCGATGCTGTTCTGGGCGCTCATCCTTTCCATCTACAGCTCGCTGGCCATCTGGTCGGTTCGCGAAAAGGCGTCCGACCTGGCGCCGTGGGCATGCGGCACACTCGCGCTCATTCTGCTGTTCTTCATTGCGACCACCTGCTTCAAGGCCAACCCGTACGATCGGATGTCGTTCGTTCCGGCTGACGGAAAGGGAATGAATCCGCAGCTCCAGAATCCCGGCATGGCCATCCATCCGCCCAATCTGTACCTGGGCTACGTCGCCACGGCCATCCCCTTCGCCTTCGCCATCGCGGCGCTGATCACGCGCCGCCTCGATGCATCCTGGCTGCTGATCGTGCGCCGCTGGTCGCTCATCTCCTGGTTCTTCCTCACCGTAGGCATCACGCTCGGCATGTGGTGGGCGTACGTCGAGCTTGGCTGGAGCGGATACTGGGCGTGGGATCCCGTTGAGAACGCGAGCTTCCTGCCGTGGCTGACTGGAACGGCGTTCCTCCATTCCATCATGATCCAGGAAAAGCGCGGCATGTTGCGCAAATGGAACGTGGTGCTGGTGGTGATGACCTTCCTGCTGTCCATCTTCGGAACGTTCCTCACGCGCAGCGGGATGATCGAGAGCGTCCACTCCTTCGCGCAGTCGCCGGTGGGGTCGTGGTTCGCCACGTTCTTCCTGGTGAGCACTGGGTCGACGATCTACTTCGTCTACACGCGGCTGAAGGATCTGGAAGCCACGGCCGAACTCGAGAGCATGGTGAGCCGCGAGGCGGCGTTTCTGTACAACAACCTGGTATTGGTGGGCATCGCGTTCTCCGTCTTGTGGGGAACGCTGTTCCCGCTGATCAGTGAGGCGGTGCGCGGTTCGAAGATCACGGTGGGCCCTCCGTTCTTCAACGCGGTGAACATTCCGCTTGGCCTGTTGCTGCTCGCGCTCACGGGCATCGGCCCGCTCATCGCATGGCGCAAGGCGTCCACCGCCAACCTGCGTCGCCAGTTCTTCTTCCCGTTGCTGGCGGGCATCAGCACCGGCGTGGTGCTGGCCGCACTCGGCATGCGCAACGTGCATGCACTCATCGCGTACACGCTTGCCGGCTTCGTGGCAGGAACAATCAGCCAGGAGTTTTACAAAGGCATCGGTGCGCGCCGCTCCATTCATGGCGAGGCAATTCCCCTTGCCGTTGTGCGGCTCGTCGCGCGCAATCGGCGGCGGTACGGCGGCTACATCGTGCACGCAGGCATCGTCGTGCTGTTCGCGGCATTCGCGGGCCTCGCGTTCAAGAAGGACCACGACGTTCCGCTCAAGACCGCCGAGGCGAAGGAGTTGATCGATCCGCTCGGTCACAAGTGGCGGTTCGTGAGCCAGGGCGTGTCTACGTCGGAAACACTCAACCGCTTCGTCACGGCGGTAGGTCTCGAGGTGTTCCGCGATGGTGTTCGCCAGGGAATCCTGACCAGCGAGAAGCGCCAATACTTCGACAGCAACAAACAGGCGCAATTCGAGCCGAGCACCGAGGTGGGCATCCGTACATCCGCGGCGATGGATCTCTATGTGGTGCTCGCCGGCGTGCGCGACGATACCGCGGAGCTGCGCATCAGCTTCAACCCGCTGGTGGTGTGGGTGTGGATCGGCGGCATGATCATGGCAATCGGCGGTCTCATCGTGATGTGGCCGCAGGCTGAGCGTCGTCGTGCGCCGAGTGGCTACGTGGCCACGCTGGCACCGGCGCGAACCGAACTGGCGGAAACGCATTGATGAAGCGACGTGATTTTCTGGCCCGTGCCGCGCTGAGTGGTGCGGGGATGTTCGCGGTGCAGCGGCTCCACGCGCAGCAACAGCAGCAGCCAGCGCCACCGGGCGGCGGGGCCGCAACGTCCAACCTGTTCGACATGGATCAGGCGGCGGCGAAGACGGTTCGTCGGCCGGCCAAGCCCGGTGCTGCTCCGTCGATGACGCCGGACCAGCGCGACGCGCTTGAGCACGAGATCCGGTGCCAGTGCGGTTGCACGCTCGACGTGTACATCTGCCGCACCACCGACTTTTCATGCCAGGTCTCCCCGGCGATGCATCGCGACATCATGTCGTTGGTGGATGGCGGGTATTCCGCGCAGGAGATCATCGACGCGTTCGTGCAGACGTATGGTGAGCGCGCGCTCATGGCGCCCAAGCGCGAGGGATTCAACTGGGCGGGCTACGTGGTGCCGTTTGCCGCGCTGGGGGCGGGCGCGGTGGCGCTGAGTGTGGTGTTGCGCCGCATGCAGAAGGGTTCCGGGTTGGCGCCCGCCGGTCTTCCGGGGCGGCCTGCGGGAGTGCAGGCGACGTCGGCAGAACTGGACCGTCTGAACGCGGCTATCCGGAAGGACGAGTAGTGCTCGCGCTGATTGTTGGAACGCTGCTCGCCATTGGCGCGCTGGCATTCGTGCTCTTTCCGCTGTTCGCGGGAGTGCTGGTGACACCGGCGCGCCTGCGCCTCACCGAGCACCAGTTGTCGACGGCGGCGGAGCAGGAGGCTGTTGTGGCATTGCGCGAAATCGAGTTCGACCGCGCAACCGGAAAGCTCTCCGACTCGGACTACGACGAGTTGCGCGCACGCTACACGGATGCGGCGCTTCAGGCCATGCGTCGTGGCGAGGCGGTGCCGGCGGGCGATGATCCCGTGGAGGCAGCGGTGCTTGCCTTCCGTGCCCGCATGGCGGCGTGCGGGCAGTGTGGCCCCCGCCCGGAACTTGACGCCGTCTACTGCTCCAACTGCGGCGGGTACCTGCCGGGCGCCTGCGGGCGCTGCGGGTTGGCCGTGAGCGAGCCGGGCGCGGCGTTCTGCACTGGTTGCGGGAGTCAGCTCGCGGCCTGAACCGGATCCTGATCCGGGATCGGCAATCGGGGCGAAAAAAGGGCCCGGCACACGCAGGTGTGCCGGGCCCTCCTGTCATGCACCCTCAGCGATTATGGCTTCTTCTTGGTGGTGTCCTTCGCCATGCCCTTGCCGCCCTTCCGGCCCTTCTTGCCGCCCTTCTTCATGCCCGTGTCGGCGGGGGCGGCCATCTTGGCCGCACCGGCTGCCGGCGCGGCGGCGCTCTTCGCAACGGCCGGAGCCTTCTTCTTGCCAGTGTCCTTGGCTGCCTGCGCGGACATCGTTGACGCTCCAAGCACGAGCGCAATAGCGGCAAACTTGATCGCCTTCATGAGATGTTCTCCAATGGATTGGGCGGGACCGGCTCGCCAGCGAAAGTGCCATGGTCGAGCACGAACATCATGTGGTTTGCGGGCTCTTCGAGCAATACGGCAGTATCACTAAGATTTCTTTGTGCGGAAGCCAACTACCCGTCCTCCGTCATTCGTCGTCCGTCGCGAGTGTTCCTACCCGTTTTCCGCTTTCGGTTTTCCGTCATTCGTTGTTCGTGGTCCGTTGGGCGGACTCCCTGGCCTCGGCAATCTGACTTGGCACCCACGTGCACCCTCCTCGCATGGGGCACGGATCACGGAAAACGGAAACGGATCACGAAGACGGATCACAGCGAACGGAAAACGGGTACGAACACGCGCGACGGACGACGGATGACGGAGGACGGGTAGTTCGAGTGGTGCGCCGCCAATCTGACGGTTTGCAACGGTGAGGTTCACTGCCGCTCCGTCGTGGTGAAACTACAGGTCGCCGACGTGTCAGTGCGCAGCGATTGAGTGATGGTGCGCCTCGGCCCCTTTGTCGCTCCGTCTCACTCCCTGGCGCTGCGCACCGACAAGGCGTTGCGGTCGCACGCGGAGCTGACGGCGCGCGTCAGCCAGGTGGCGGAGCAACTAGACAACGTTGGCGCGCGGGCGCTGCGCCTGGGCACCACCTACGCCGAGGTGCACGCCGCCGCCTCCGACGTTATCGCGCGGGCGCCGCGCTTGGGCAACCAGCACGCCGAGGTGCGTCCCCCCGCTTCCGACGTTGTCGCGCAGGCGCCGCACTTGAGCACCGTGCACGCCGACGTGCGTCATGCCTGCTGCGAGGTGCCGCGACGCTCGCGGGACGTGGCGATTGTGCCCGCCGACGTGCACCACCCGAACAACGAGGTGCGCTATCCTACCGCCGAGGTGGCGCGATGCTCCGCTGAGGTGACAGCACGCATCGACGATCTGCACCATCGCTCCGCCGAGGTGATCGCATGAACCGACGAGGTGCACCACCCGGACGGCGAGGTGCACCGCGCCAACGGCGATCTGCACCATCGCACCGGCGACCTGCACCACCGCATCGCAGACCTGCACCACCACTCCGCCCACCTGCACCGCCGGGGCGCACGATCACGCACTCCGTACTTGTTCACGTGCACCACATGACCGGCGACTTGCACCACGCACTCCATGACCTTGCACCAGCGGGCCGTCGATCTGCACCACAATGACGCCGACCTGCACCGCCGCGCCGCGCAACTGCACCACCGCTCCGCGTACCCGACACACTCGATCGGCGTGTCGACACGTTGTACCGGGGACCGGAAACAAAAAACCGCGGCCGTGCACCACGGGGGTTGAAAGGTGCACCAACGATACGCGTACCTGACACACATCGCCGCCCACTTGCACCACGCACCCATCTTTTCTGCACCACGCCATACGGTGAGGTGACACGTCGGAACGCGGACCTGCACCAGCGTACCGGCGAAGTGACACCAACCCTACGCGATGTTGCACCACCGCCCGCGGAGGTTGCACCGATGTACCGCCGCGATGCACCATCCCTCGCCGACATGGAAACACTTTCCAGCGACGTTGCACCAATTTTCGCCGATACTCGACCGGGCGGCGTCGCGACAACCGAACTACCCGTCCTCCGTCATTCGTCGTCCGTCGCGAGTTTTCCTACCCGTTTTCCGCTTTCGGTTTTCCGTGATTCGTTGTTCGTGGTCCGTACTCGCTGGCACAAACCGCGGATCACGGACAACGGAAACGGATCACGAAGACGGATCACCGGGAACGGAAAACGGGTAGGAACACTCGCGACGGACAACGAAGGACGGATGACGGGTAGTTCGATTGGCGCCCCCTGCGTCCGTGCGTTCCGCCAAACCTGCACTACTCTACCGCTCAACCGCCTCCAGCCGTCGCTTGGCGATGCCCACCGGAACGAGCGTAGCCACGATGCACAGCGCGGCCGCGAGCCCGAACCCCACGACCATCTCGGTCGGGTCAGTTGGCGTGCCGTAGAACTTCGCCGAGAGGTAGCCGTAAACCGGCCGAGCCTCGAGCACCACAATGCTGGCGATCAGCGTCACCGCGCTGATCATGTACAGCAGCCCACCAAACGACGTGGGAATCTGCGCGGCGTTCTCTGTTTCGAATTGCGGGAAGAGTGTCCCAAACCCCAGCGCCATTCCGCACAAGGCGAGCGTCATGAGCGAGATGGTCATCACCGACACCGCAAACATGAAGTCGCTCACCTGAAGCAGCGCATCCGTGACACCAACGATCCCGAGGGCGAGGATCAGCAGCGGCATGGTCCCAACCCAGAACTTTGCCCACAGCAGGTCCTTCACCGGCATGGGACTGGAGCGCAGCAACCAGAGCGTGCGTCCCTCGAGGGACACACTCGGGAAGATGAACCGCGCCGCGATACTGGCCAGCACAAAGCCGGCGAGAATGAGATTGAGGAAGGGAATCACGTTCACCAGGAAGAACGTGATGCCTTCGCCGCGCAGGGGCAGGTACTTGATGTTGAAGACGTACACCACAACAAGCACAGCGAGCAGGATGAGCTGTGACCACTGCGTGGTGTCGCGGAAAAACAGGCGCAGCTCCTTCAGCATCAACTCTCGGCGCAGCGTGCCGAGTGGCTTGAGGAGTCTGTCACCGATGCGGCGCGTGATGCTGTTGCGCGCCCAACGCTGCGCGCTCTCCTGCGCCTTGCTGAAGCCGGTCATGTACAGCGCGCGGTGCAGGAGCGCGCCGCAGACGAATGCCGCGGCCGCCGTGCTCCAGAGCAAGTAGACGGGTAGGTAGTCGGGACGATTGTTCAGCCATCCCAGCACCGACCGCTGCACCCACTCGCTCGGCATGAATGGCGAAGTGGGGGTTCGCAGCACCGTGACGAAATCCACGAGCGAGCGGAAACCCTCCGGCCGTGCGAGACGCTCCGGGCGCACGATACGAAAGAGCAGTACCACCCCACCCGCCGCGAGAACGGCGATCACGCTGAGAATGTCCCGCGTGCGACGCGCGGGGAACACGTTCACAAGAATGAGCGTGATGGCGGTACCGATGACGGCCGGCACCATGAGGAAGGGCACGAACACGCCAACAACCAGCAACGCGAACCATGGACCGCCGTGATACGCGGTGCCGAAGGCGGTGAACATGGGCACCGCCATCAACACCACCATCCAACTGGAATTCACGCCCGTCTCCAGCAACTTGGCGCCGTACAGCGTGAGCCAGTCCACCGGTGCCGACACCAGGAGATCGAGGTCCTTCGCGAGAAAGAAGCTCGAGAGCGCCGTGATGATGTTGGACAGCAGCAGGATGGAAAAGAATCCGATGAGGATGATGCCCAACAACTTGCCGGCGAGAAACGGCCCGAGGTCGGGAACGCCGCGGAAGTACACGAGCAGTTTGTACAGCACCGCGTAGATGAACGCCCAGAAGAGCAGCCCGATAAAGCCGAGCAGCGAGAACCGGACACCGCGCCCGCGCTCATTCGTCATGGTCCGCGCGCGCGCCGTGAGCCACTTGGGCAGCAGCAACAGCCCCAGCGCGGGATTGGGCCGCGCCTCCATCTCAGGCATCCAGCACCTCGACCAATTGTCGCGCGGCATTCTCACCGGTGAGGCGGAGGAAGATCTGCTCGAGTCCCTGTGAGTCGCCGCTCGCGGCCGCAGTGGCGCGCAACTCCTGCATGGTGCCGGACGCGCGAATGGTGCCCTGCGCGATGATGGCCACGCGATCGCACAGCGTTTCCGCCACCTCGAGGGTGTGCGTGCTCATCATGATGGTGTGACCGCGCCGCGTGTACTCGCGGAACAGATCCTTGAGGATCCTGGCGGCCTTGGGATCCAGCCCCACCATGGGTTCGTCCACGACAATGACTTCAGGACGATGCACGAACGCGCTCGAAATGATCAACTTCTGCCGCATGCCGTGGCTGTAGCTCTCCACGAGTTCGTCGCGCCATTCCTCGAGATCGAACAGCGCAAGCAACTCGCGCGCACGGTGTTCTACCTCCGCGCCCTCCTGATCGTACAGGCCCGCGACGAAGCGCAAAAATTCAGCGCCGGTGAGCTTCTCGTAAATGAAAGGACGATCCGGGATGAATCCGAGCCGCATCTTGGCGCCGATGGGGTCGGCTGCCAGGTCCACGCCGGCAATGGAGATTGCGCCGGCCGTGGGTTTGAGAATGCCCGCGATCATGCGCAGCGTGGTCGTCTTGCCTGCGCCGTTGGGACCGAGGAAGCCGAACAGCTCTCCCTTCGGAACTTCAAGGTCGATCGCGTCTACGGCCGTGAAACCGCCATATCGCTTCGTGAGCCCGCGCAGGCTGATCATAGAGGACGGAGGAGGATGGAACGGCCGGCGCTCCTAGCGCGCGGACAATACATCGATGTGCAATGAACCAACGAGGCGAAGCAACTCGGTCTGCCGGCCCAGCCCCCCGATGATGAAACGAAGGTGGGATGCGTCAGCGGGGAATTGGCCGAAGGTGGGATCGACAGCGACCCACCGCTCGAGCCAGATCTCCGGCCAGGCGTGGTAGTAGAATTTCCCGTCGAGCAGCGCGAGGCCCGTGGCAACACGCGCGGGAATGCCTGCCGCGCGTGCCAGGGCGACATACAACTGGGTGTGCTCGTTGCAGTCGCCACTGCGAGCGCGTAGCGTGGTGAGCGCGCTCGGCACCCCCACCGTGAATTTCTTCGTGAGGGAATCGTAGACCCATTTGTTGATTCGCTCCGCGACGATGCGTGGGTCTGTGTCGGTGCCGCGAAGCCGGTGCGCGAGCGCGACGATGTCGGGGTTGTTGACCTCGAGCAGCGGTTCCGGATCGAGGAAGACGAACATCACCGTTGCCTTCGCGCCGTTGGGCAGCGCGTACGCAGCCTTCAGCGCTTCCGGTGCTTCACGCGTGATGGTCAGCGTGTCGCCGTGCAGCCGTTGCCGGTATCCCTTTACGTCGAAACCATCCAGCTCCACGCCGCTCAAGCGCACCTTCAACTCGCTCAAATTCCTGGCGAGCCGCTTGTTCGCACTGATCGCCGTGGTCTCGTAGATGTCGCGATCGGCAGCTACCTGCGTACCGCGCTTCGCGGCGTCCGCCTTCCAGTTTTCGAATGCGACTTCGTATGGTCGTCGTTCCAGGCTGAGGCCGAGGATTTGATTGGCGCGCACCACGCCGCCCTGTTCGTCCACCCATCCCGAAAAGCCCGCCGCCGCGCCAGAGGCACTGGCCTCAGTTGCCAGGCGCCATGCTCGTACCGTGTCGGGTCGCGCGCCACGCCAACGCGATGTTGCCGGATCGAAGATGCTGCTGTCCTCCACAACGAACACACTCTCCGCCTGCACCGCGACGCGGACATCGCGTGGCGACATCGAGGCGGGATCAAAGATGGGCAGCGTGTACGAACGCCCAACTTTCGGCCGTTCGCCGAGTGCCACCGCGAGCGGCATGAGCGTGGGTAACAGCACCGGTCCATTGAGGCGAATGCGCTGCGTGTCCGTGGGCTGACCGGGCACGCCTTTCAGCGCGAGCAGGAGCAAGGTGTCGCCGAACACGCGGCCCGACGCCTTTATCGGGGTGAGCTCCGCGTCGACATCCACCGTGAAACTGTTCATCCGAAGCGCGCGCGACAGTTTCACGAGAGTGCGCGCGCTGGCGCGATGCAACTTGCCGCCCACCGCAAGGTCGGCCACCAGGTAGTCCGACACGGTGATCACTGCGCCCGCGGTGTCGATGGTGGTGGAGGCGAACCCGATCTGCACGCCTTTCTGGAGCACCGCGAAGTACGTGGCGCCTGGTGTGACGCGTAATCCCGCCTCGGCGAGTTGTTCCGTGTGCGGCCGAAACAACTCACGCTGAACGAGCACGCCGAGCCCTCCAATCCAGAGGGCGAGTACTCCCGCCGCCAGCAGCCCGCGCCTGCCGAGGCGGAAGGCCATCAGTTAGCGGCGCTGCGCATCGCGGGCGCGACGATAGGCCGCGGCGGCTTCAACCGGCCGCCCGAGGCGATCGAGGACGATGCCGATGCCTTTCATGGCCCGCTGGTTGGCTGGCTGAAGCGATGCGGCCGCTTCATATGAAGTGAGCGCCGACTGGAGGTCGTCGATGTGATTGAAGGCTTCGCCGAGATGGTAGTGTGCGTCGGCCCGGTTGGGGTCCACCGCGACGGCGGCCTGGAGCGGCTCGATGGCTTCGCGCCAGCGTGCGCGCTTGGAGAACAGGATGCCGAGTTGCACCTGCACTTCGGCGCTGCGGTCGTCCACGCGCGCTGCGCGCCGGAGGTCCACTTCGGCCTGGTCGTAGCGGCCGCGCGCCGTGAGGAGCGTGGCCCGGGAGCAGAGGACGCTCACATCATCCGGCGCCGAATCCAGTGCTTTTCCCAACTCGACCAACGCACCTTCGACATCGCCCTTCCGCTCGAGGAGCACGGCGAGTGCGGCACGCCCCCGGGCGTTGGCGGGTTCGCGGGCGATGAGTGCGCGCAGCGAGGTGACGGCGGCGCTCATCTCGCCACGCTCGGCCTGGTCGAAGGCCAGCTGAACGATATCCACCCGCTCCACCGGGCGTGGCGCGGCCTCGTCAACGGCATCAAGGGGCAATTGCAACTCGCCTTCGGCGCCAGCGGTGTCGGCGACAGGCGCGGGGTTGGCCGCTGGATTTTCTGAATTCGGATGCGACATGCTGCGATTCATCTCCATCAAATGCGAATCACGTCAGCGCGAGAGTCGTCTCGGCGTTGATCCATTCCAGGTATTTTGCGTTCCCGGCAGTCACGGAGATTGCGAGCAATTCCGGGACCTTGTACGGATGCAGCTCGTCGAAGGCCATCTGAAGCGTTTCGAGGCGTGCTGAGCGCGTTTTCAGCAGGACGACCGCTTCCTGCTCGTCGGCGATCTTGCCTTGCCAGCGGTAGAGTGAGCGCCCGCCGGGCAACACCGTGCCGCATGCGATCAGCCGTCGTTCGAGCAGGGCGCGCACGAGCTTGACCGCGTCGTCGGCGGAAGAGAGCGTCGTCATCACGATGATGGCGTCAGTGTGCGGCATGGTCTCGATCTGGGCGCGACGGAGCGCGGTGGAGGGACGGCGTCGGCCGGAAAATCGGGGTGGACCGTCGGGGGTAATCTAATGCTGGTCGCGCGCGACATCCCAACCGCGCGCCGAGTGGTTTGGCGGATTGGCGTGACTTGTCTCTCCCCGGTCCTGAGGCGAGCTTTCCCTGGCTATGGCAGAAGACGCATTGATCGTCCGCGGCGCACGCGAGCACAACCTGCGCAACGTGGACGTAACTATTCCTCGCGACCGGCTCACGGTCATTACGGGGCTGTCAGGCTCGGGGAAATCCTCGCTGGCCTTCGACACCATCTACGCGGAAGGGCAGCGACGCTACGTCGAGTCGCTTTCTGCGTACGCGCGTCAATTCCTCGGGTTGATGGAGAAGCCCGATGTGGACGCGATCGAGGGGTTGTCACCCGCGATTTCCATCGAGCAGAAGACGGCCGGCCACAACCCGCGATCCACTGTGGGCACGGTCACCGAGATCTACGACTACCTGCGACTGCTGTACGCGCGGGCGGGTACGCCGCATTGCCCCACGTGCGGCCGTCCGGTGCAGCGGCAGAGTCCGGCGCAGATTTCCGAAGCCGTGCTGGGTTGGCCGCAAGGCACCAAGATCGAGGTCCGCGCGCCGCTGATCCAGGGTCGCAAGGGCGAGTTTCGTGAACTGTTCGAAACCGTGCGCAAGCAGGGCTTCATTCGCGCGTACGTGGATGGTGCGCTCATCGAGCTTGCCGATCCGCCAAAACTCAATCGACGGCAGAACCACAATGTGTCGGTCGTGGTGGACCGCCTCGTGGTCCGCACCGATGATCGCGGCCGCCTTACCGACTCCATCGAGACCGCGCTGAAACTGGCGGAAGGGCTGGTGGAAGTCGTGAACGCCGAGACCGATGCGGTGGAGACGTTCTCCGAGAAGTACGGGTGTCCCACGTGCGGCATCTCCATGCCCGAACTGGAGCCCAGGCATTTCTCGTTCAATTCTCCGTTCGGCGCGTGCAGCAAGTGCGGCGGCCTCGGTACGCGTCGCCGCGTGAGTGAAGAACTCGTGCTGGGCGATCCACGCATCTCCATCCTTGAAGGCGTCGTGCTGCCGTGGGGAGAACCCACCGGGTATTTGCGCAAGGTGGTGCTGCCGACGCTCGCGCGACAATTCAAGTTCGACCTGAATGCGCCGTGGGGTGAACTCAAGCCCGAGGTGCGCGACTGGCTGTTGCATGGAGACGGCGGCACCAGCAAGAAGAAGAAGGCCGACACGACGTGGGAAGGCATCGTGGCCAACGTCGAGCGTCGCTACGAGGAAAGTGATTCCGACATGGTGCGCATCGATCTCGAGGCGTACATGCTTGCCGTGCCGTGCACGGAGTGCAACGGGCATCGCCTCAAGCCCGAATCGCTGGCCGTCACCATCGATGCGCGCAATATCGGCGAGGTTACCGACTTCGCGATCACGGAAGCGCTCTCGTTCTTCGACGGCATTCCCGTGAAGGACGAACAGCGAGTGACGGGGCTCGATGCTGAGATTGCCGGCCCCATTCTGAAGGAAGTTCGGGAGCGGTTGCGCTTCCTCGTGGATGTCGGACTGGACTACCTCACGCTGGGCCGGTCGGCCGAGTCGCTGAGCGGCGGCGAGGCGCAGCGCATTCGCCTTGCCACGCAGATCGGTTCGCGCCTTGTCGGGGTGCTCTACATCCTGGATGAGCCGTCCATCGGGCTGCACCAGCGGGACAACGCGCGCCTGCTCTCCACGCTCGAGCAGCTTCGCGACCTTGGCAACACGGTCATCGTCGTGGAGCATGATGAAGAGACGATGCGCGCGGCCGACTACGTCATCGACATGGGTCCGGGGGCGGGCAAGCACGGCGGCGAGGTCATCGCGTCGGGCTCCGTGGCGGAAATCATCGCCACGCCAGGCTCAATCACCGGCAAGTACCTGAGCGGGGAACTCGAGGTTCCCACGCCGGCTGTGCGACGCGTGCCGGATGCGAACAAGGTGATCCGCATCCAGAATGCTCGCGAGCACAACCTGCGCAACGTGAGCGTCGAGCTGCCGCTCGGACTGTTCGTTGCGGTGACCGGCGTGTCGGGGTCCGGGAAGAGCACGCTCATTGAAGACATTCTGCATCGTTCGTTGGCGCGCCATTTCTATCGCGCGCGAGTGATTCCGGGCCTGCACGATCGTATCACGGGCCTCGAACACATCGACAAGGTCATCGACATCGACCAGAGTCCCATCGGTCGCACGCCGCGCTCCAATCCGGCAACGTACACGGGCCTCTTCACGCCCATTCGTGAGCTGTTTGCGGAGTTGCCGGAAGCCAAGATCCGTGGCTACGGACCTGGGCGCTTCTCGTTCAACGTGAAGGGCGGACGGTGCGAGGCGTGCCAGGGCGACG
>JBDUCM010000210.1:0-7693 GCA_040003455.1 bacterium | reverse complement strand
CCTACTATCCATGCGCGAGAGGCCTCTGATCATGCAACAGACGCCTACTATCCATGCGCGAGAGGCCTCTGATCATGCAACAGACGCCTACTATCCATACGCGAGACGCCTCTGATCATGGCCGAGGGGCCATTTCCACACTTTGGGCGCTGTGGGTCTGGAAAGGTCCGGCGCGCGGCGGTTGGCGAAGGGCTGACGACCCATCGCGAGCACGCGCATTATTCCGGCATGCGCTATCCCACCATCCTTGCGGCCGCGGCACTGCTGGCCCGGCCGGCCGACGCACAGCAGCGAGCCCGCGACCTCGGCGTAGCCCCGGGCATCTTCTCGCCGGGCGCGAACAACGCCATCACGGACGTGGCCGGCGTGAAGGTCGGCCACACCACGATCATCAGCGGCGACTCCATCCACACGGGTGTCACCGCCATCTTGCCGCATGGCGGCAACCTCTTCTTCGATCGCGTGCCGGCGGCGGTGCACGTGGGCAACGCGTTCGGCAAGCTGGTTGGCGCCACGCAGGTGATGGAACTGGGCGAGTTGGAAACGCCGATCCTGCTGACGTGCACGCTGTGCGTGTGGCGCACCGCCGACGCACTGGTGGCGGAACTGATCGCCAAGCCGGGCATGGAGCGCGTGGGGTCCATCAATCCGGTAATCGGCGAGACGAACGACGGCGGCCTCAATGCCATTCGCAACCGCCCCATCACGCCGGAGGCGGTGCGCAATGCGCTCAACACGGCGGCGAGCGGGCCGGTTGCCGAGGGGACGGTTGGTGCCGGAACGGGGACGTCGGCGTTCGAGTGGAAGGGCGGTATCGGCACGTCGTCGCGCAAGCTGCCGGCATCGTTGGGCGGCTACACGGTTGGTGTCCTGGTGCAGACGAATTTTGGCGGCGTATTCCAGGTGCTCGGCGCGCCGGTGGGGAAGGAGCTCGGCAAGTACGCGTTCAAGGATGCGCTGGACCGTGAGCGCGGCGACGGATCATGCATGATCGTGGTGGCCACCGATGCGCCGATCTCGGATCGCAACCTTCAGCGACTGGCGGCGCGCGCGATCGTTGGCCTGGGGCGCACGGGCTCCGACATGAGCAATGGCTCGGGCGACTTCGTGATTGCCTTCTCGACGTCGGCGCTGGTGCGGCGCACGCCGCTCGCGGCTGCGCAGCCAGGCGCCGCGAGACCAACGCGCGCGACGAGTGAATTGACGAATGATGACATGTCGCCGCTGTTCGAGGGGGTGGTGGAGGCGACGGAGGAGGCGATCTACAACTCGATGTTCATGGCGACGTCGGTGACGCAGAAGGGGAGGACGGTGGAGGCGATTCCTCTTTCCAGAGTTCGGGAGATTCTTCTTAAATACAATGTGGTGAAGAGGTGATCCGGGCTTTTTCCGGTACAATCCGCATTTTCTTGATGACAGCTTGCTCCAGCACGTCGGAAAAACTGCCGGATGGAAAAGAAACTGCCGGATAACGACCGAGCTGAACTCATTGGAACCGAACTCATTGGAACAAAACTCACCGGGGTGGTCATTGGTGCCTTCTATGAGACGTACAACGTGCTGGGGTTCGGGTTTCTCGAGCAGGTCTACAAAAATGCCCTTGCCATCGAATTGAAGGGGCGTGGACTCCATGTCCAGACGGAGATGCCCATCGAGGTGCGGTACAAGGACCAGCGCGCTGGGTGGTACCGGCTCGACATCCTCGTGGAGCGAAGGCTGGCCGTGGAAGTGAAGGCGTCGGAGTTTTCGCATCCGAACGACAGGAAGCAGATGCTCAACTACCTTCGTGCCACGGACCTGGATGTCGGCCTGCTGTTGCACTACGGTGTCGAGCCCGACTTCAAGCGCTGTGTATCGCCAAGAGTGACAGATCAGGCGACGCGGCCCCAAACCGGGAGTTCAAAGAAGTCGTAGTTTTATCCGGCAGTTTCAGTCCCATCCGGCTGTTTCTCAGACGAGGAAGGCTATCCGTCCGAGCCCGGTGCCCGTCAACGCGAAACCTACTGCGGTCGTAGTTGTATCATCCCCACAAATCGAGCATCTCGAAAAATGAAAGTCCGCTCCCTCGCCGCGCTCCTGGCGGCAGTCGTCCTTGTTCCCGCCGCTGCCCGAGCACAGGCCAAGGCGGTCCCGGCACCGGCCGCCATCATCGGCTTCGAACCGGGCGCCGATCGCAAGCTTCCGGAATGGCAGCAGGTCGTGGCCTACTTCAAGGCGCTCGACGCCGCTTCGCCGCGCGTGAAGCTCCGCGTGCTCGGCAAGACCACGCTGGGGCGCCCGTTCATCGCGGCCTTCATCGGCGACTCGACCACCCTTGCCAACCTGCCCAAGCTGCACGACGCGCAGCGCAAGCTCGCCGATCCGCGCCTGACCACGGCGGCCGAGCGTGCGGCGCTGGAGAAGGATGGGAAGGTGGTGGTGCTCGTGACGTCGAGCATCCACTCCACGGAAGTGGGCGGCATCCTCACACCGATGACGCTGGCGTACAAGCTCGCGACCAGTGAAGACGAAGACGCGCGTTCCATTCGCAAGAACACGCTCACCATCATGGTGCCGTCGCTCAATCCCGACGGCGTGGACATCGTGGGCGACTGGTACAAGAGCTCACTCGGCAAGCCGTGGGAGGGGACGCAGCCGCCAAAGCTGTATCACTACTACACCGGCCACGACAACAACCGTGACTGGTATGCGTTCACGCAGGTCGAGACGCAGATGGTCATCGACTCGCTGTACAACCAGTGGCATCCGCAGATCGTCAACGACATCCACCAGCAGGGCGCCAACGGCACGCGCATCTTCATTCCGCCGTACATGGATCCCATCGAGCCGAACATCGATCCGATCCTGATGGCTGGCGTGGCGCAGATGGGCAAGTCGATGACGTGGCGGCTTACGGCACAGGGGTTTGTGGGCGTGGCGAACAACACGTCGTACGATGCATGGACACCCGCGCGTGCCTATCAGCATTACCATGGTGCCATTCGCATTCTTACGGAGACGGCGAGTGCGCGTCTCGCGTCGCCCATCGACGTCACGTTCGACGAGCTGCGTCCCGGCTACAATGTGGACCCCAAGGTGGCGGGGGTTGATTTTCTGACGCGGTGGAAGGGCGGCACCTGGACCATTGGCGACATCGTGAAGTACCAGTTCGCTGCCTCGTGGGCGCTGATCACACAGGCCGCTGACGATCGTGCGCTGTGGTTGTCGAGCTACAGCCAGGTGGAGAAGAACGCCGTGGCGGGCAAGGCGGCGCCAGGCCGCTCCGACTGGCCGGCCACCATCGTGATTGCCGAGCAGCCTGCGCGCGACACTGCGGTGAACGCGGCGCTGCGCATTCTTCAGCGCGGCCAGGTGGAAGTGCGGCGCGCGTCGGCGGCGTTTACCGCGGGCGGCAAGAGCTACGCGGCGGGCAGCTACCTGATCACCACCGCGCAGCCGTACGGCGCCTTTGCGAAGACGTTGCTCGAGATGCAGCACTATCCCGACCTGCACGAATATCCGGGCGGACCGCCGAAGCGGCCCTACGACGTGGTCGCGCATACGCTGCCGCTGCTCTATGGCTTCGACGTCGCGTTCGTGACCGACGAGGTGAAGGTTGCGTCCACGCCGCTCGCGCCGGTTAAGGCAACGCCGTGGGTGGCGACGGGACTCTCCAATGCGCACACGCGCCGCATTGCCATCTTCCAGAATGCCAATGCGTCAATGGACGAAGGCTGGACGCGCTGGGTGTTCGACACGTACAAGGTTCCGTTCACGGTGATCACGGCGCACGACATTCGCGCCGGCAACCTGAACGCGAAGTTCGATGCGATTGTCATTCCCGACCAGAACGCGCGTGCCATTTCGGGCGGCCCGCAGGGCAACTATCCCGATTCGCTCAAGGGCGGCGTGGGCGAGCCGGGCAAGGAAGCGCTCGCGGCATTCGTGGATGCGGGCGGAACGATCGTGGCGTTCAACGACGCGAGCAACTACGCCATCGAAGCGTTGGCGCTGCCGGTGAAGAACGTGCTGGAAGGGGTGCGCAACACGGACTTCTACGCGCCGGGGTCGTTGCTCAAGGTGGAGTTCGATCGCAACAACGCGCTGGCTGCGGGGCTCACGTCGCCGGAGTCGTCGGTGTGGTTCGAGGCGTCGCCGGCGTTTGACGTCACCGACGCAACGCGCGCCACGGTGATCGCTCGCTATCCCGCCGCCGGCAATCCGCTGTTGTCGGGCTGGTTGCTTGGCGCACCCAAGCTGGCGGGCAAGGCGGCGATGGTGAGCGTCACGCGCGGAAAGGGAAAGGTGGTGTTGTTCGGCTTCCGCCCGCAGTATCGCGGGCAGACGATGGCCACGCTGCCGCTGGTGTGGAACGCGCTCAAGTAGCGGCGCGCTCGGACGAGGATGTTGACCGGCAGCCGATGACGGTTGCCGGCGAAGAGTGTGGTGAAGCAGCAAAGGCGCCGGACTCTGATGAGAGTCCGGCGCCTTGCTCGTGGTGGTTAGGCAGCTCACGCGACCAATGCACGGTCGTTTCGTGGTGAGCATTTTCGTTAGCGGAAACACACGTCCTGGAGCAAGGAGCAACATCGATGCAAGTCGCTGATCTCGTGCATTTGTACGACTACAACTATTGGGCGAACGGCAAGCTGCGCGCGGCACTCGTTCCGCTGAGCACCGAGCAATTCGTCGCGCCTGTTGCCGGCAGTTACGGATCGATCCGGAACACGCTGGTGCACACCGTGAGTGCCGAGTGGGGGTGGCTGGACCGGTGTGGCGGGCCGGCGCGTGGAGCCGCGCTCAAGGCGGAGGACTATCCAACGCTTCAAGCGCTCGGGGACCGGTGGGAGGTGGTGGAAGGCCACATGCGCACCTTCCTTGCCGGACTGAGCGACGCTGATCTGGCGCGACGGATCACCTTCGCCCTGCCAGGCGGCCCTCCCCAGGACATGGCCCTCGGCGATCTCCTGCACCATGGGGCGGTGCACGGCGTGCATCATCGGGCGCAGGTTGCCCTCTTGATGCGCGAGTTGGGCTTTGCTCCGGGCAACTTCGACCTGCTGATTTACCTCGGTAGCGAGGGAGCGCGGTAAGGGTGGCGTGACCGAGACCGAAGCCGGCAGGGGGACGAAACTTTCAGGCTTTCGCGGCGTAGAGTGCTCAGCAATCCCTCCTTCCATGTGTCCGGTATGCTTTTTCACCTCGTCGCTGCCCTGCTACAGGTTCCGCAGGCGCAGCCACAAAAGCCCGCCGTAAAGGCCGACACCACGGTCGCGCGCGACTCCACTGGTCGCCGTCGTCGTCCGAAGAAGGAGGCGCGCCGCATTCCGGTTACCGCGGAGCACCTTGCCACGGCGTACAAGGACGCCGCGGCCAAGCAGTTGTTGCTGCTCGCGCGGGAAGCTCGCATGCGCCAGGACTCCGCGCTCGCGGGCTATGACGCCGTTACCTATCAGCGGATCTCCGCAGGGCTCGGCTTCGCGAAGATCGGGCGGGACCGTCTCGCCTTTCGCAGTGAGCAATCCACGCGCGTACGGTGGCGGCGAGGGGTGGGTGCGTACGTGGAGGTCACCGGGTCGCGCGCCGTCATTCCCATTGCTGGCAAGTCCGGCAATGTGAACCTCGATGGGGACATCTCCCCCATTCCCTACTATCCGGGCAGCGAATCGCTGTGGATTGGCTCCAGCGCCGCGCGGCAGGCTGTGGACGAGAACGAAGGGGTGATTCATCCGCTCGCTGATGGGGCCGAGGCGTACTACACGTACGCGACGGGTGATTCGGCGAGCTTCCGGTTGCCCGACGGGCACACCATCAAGCTGCGCGAACTGCAAATTCGTCCACGGACGCCCAAGTGGAACCTCGCGGTTGGTTCGCTCTGGTTCGACCTCGCGGGCGGGCAGCTCGTGCGCGCCGCCTATCGCATGAGTGTGCCGATGGACATCGCGTCGGTGGCACGCGCGGATGATTCCACGTCGTTCAATGACGTGCCCGCGCTGGTGAAGCCGCTGATCTTCCCGATGACCGCGTCCATCTCGGCGGTTGGCGTGGAGTACGGCCTGTATCAGGGCCGCTTCTGGCTGCCGCGCGTACAGGTGATGGAGGGCGGCGCGAACGTGAGCTTCATGCGCATGCCGTTCAAGCTGGAGCAGACGTACAAGTACGACAACGTGAATGGCGGCGATACCTTGCCCGCCATTGTCGTGAAGCCCGGATCCGGTCGCGGCAATGGCATGAATGTCGGGGTCACGGTGGAAATGGGGCCGAGTTCCGACAAGGAAGTCCAGGACATGGCGAAAGCGCGGAAGTTGCGGCGCGCGCAGTGCGATACGTCCAGCGTGCGGACCTACACGCGGCGGCCGGAGGGCAATCCCAATCCGGTGTTCACCACCATCCCGTGCGACTCCACGAAGCTGGCCAACTCGCCCGACCTTCCGCCGTCCATCTATGACAAGGGCGAGGACGTGATGGCGAGCACCGAGGAGATTCAGGCACTCGTGTCGCAGGCGTTGTCGATGAACGCGCAGCCGGACTTCGCGCCGCAACTGCCGGTGTTCGGCCTGGAGAACTTCCGCTTCAATCGCGTGGAAGGGCTCTCGGCCGGCGGGCGCGTGGATCAGCAACTCGGCGCCGGCTATTCGGTGTACGGCTCGGCGCGCATCGGCATTGCTGATCGGGAACCCAACGCCGAACTGGGCGCGAGCCGAAGTGATCTCCAGCGGACGTTCACACTTTCGGCGTACAATCGCCTGGTGTCTGCGGGCGACTGGGGCAATCCGCTCAGCCTCGGAAGTTCGATCTCGTCGTTCCTGTTCGGCCGCGACGAAGGATTCTACTATCGCGCGTCGGGTGCGCAGTTGACGTCCTCGCCGGACGCCGCCGCTGGCGGCGCGTTCGTGTGGTCGGTGTTCGCGGAACAGGAACGGACAGCGCAACCGAAGAACACCTTCTCGCTGGCGCGCGTGGTTCATGGGTCGGCGTTCGAGCCGAACTTCGAGGCGACGCGCGGCACGTTTGTGGGCGCTCGCACGCGCTACACGAACACCGTTGGAGAAGACCCCGAGTCATTCCGCCTGTTCACCGACTTCCGCGCCGAGGGCGCGCACGGCGACACGGGTTCGTACGGCCGCGCAGCCATCGACCTGACCGCGTCGCACGGGTTTGGCAGTTGGGGCGCAGCGCTCACTCTCGCCGGTGGAACCACAGTGGGAACGGTGCCTACACAACGCTATTGGTATCTGGGCGGCACGCAGACGGTCCGCGGGGAGCGGCCGGGTCGCGAGGTGGGCAATGCGTTCTGGTTGAGCCGCATCGAGGTGGCGCAGGGGCTGAGCGTGGTTCGGCCGGTCGTCTTTGCCGACCTCGGGTGGGCAGGCGACCGCACGCGGACGAGCAAGATCGGGCTGCCGATGTCTGGCGCGGGGGTGGGGTTCACGATGATGGACGGCCTGGTGCGCTTCGATGTGGCGCGCGGGATCAATCCAGATCGGATGTGGAGAGTTGATACGTATGTGGAGGCGCGATTCTAGTCGGAGAAACGGCCGGATTTTGACGGAAACAGCCGGATTCGTCTGGTGCGCAGACACGCGATGACGCGCCCGCGCCGCACGTCCACGCCGCACGCCCGCCCACGCCGCACGCCCGCCCACGCCGCACGCCCGCCGCTGCACGGACACGCCGTACGCCTCACGCCTCACCCCCGCCGTACCCCTCACGC
>JBDUCM010000009.1:0-67353 GCA_040003455.1 bacterium | reverse complement strand
TACACCTGCGTGGTGCATCCTGTGTTGCCGGCTGCTGGTCGGGTGCTGTTCCGCGGGTTGATGCTTGTGGGGGCATTGCGCGCCGGTTTCTGCGCGTAGACCTCGACGTACTCGAGATCAGCCGCCGTCAGTGCCCAGATGGGCAATTGGCGCGTGCCGCCATCGATCACCGCGTCACAGGATTCATCCACCGCCTTGTGGGCGCCGGCCACGGCGACCTGCGCCAGGTCCGCGAAGCCGCCGCGCACGATGTCGTCGTGAGTGAATACGGTGGACCACATGGGATTGCGGCGTAGCAAGCGCTGGGACAGTTCGAATGCCAGCGCCGCCTCGCGCGCCGACGTGAACCGTGTTGGCGCGAGCCACATGACCACGCGTCGTCCGCTGTCTTCCGGAACCGACACGCTCATCATGCGTGCGCCATAGCCCTCGCGCGACACACGGATCATGTATTTGCCCGGATGTATGTCCATGAAGAACTTGCCCGTGGAGTCGGTGAACACCTTCTGTCCGGAGGTGATGACCCAGACCTCCGCGCCGGCGAGGACATTGTACGCCGTATCGCCCACCACTCCACTCAGGCCACCGCGCGCGCTGTTGGTCAGGACGGGTTGCAGGAGGTGAACGACGGGCACGATGTCGAACGCCATGCCGCCGCCGCCATTTCCGACCACCACGAATCGCACCTGCGGCAGGTAGCCGATGCGTCGCGCACTCACGGCATATCGGCCCGGGTCCACGTCGTCGAAGCGAAAGGTGCCATCGGCCTTCGACACCGCTTTCTTCTTGAGATTCGGGATGAGAAGCTCAACGCTGTCCACCCGCTGTCCGGTGGTATCGCGGACCACGCCGATGATGGTGCGCGCGCCCGTCGGACGAGGGGCCGTGGTGTCGGCCTGGGCGTTCGCGCGCCCGGCGCCGAGGAGCAGCGCCAGGGCGGCGATCGAGAGGATGCGTTTTGTATACATCGGGCAAATGTCCGCTGAGCTGCTTCACGCGTCAAGTGCCCGCCATTCAATGACTATGCGATCACCTGGTCGAATGCCTGATCGCACGCGGTAAGGCAGCGCTCCAATCCCTCGAGTGTATGATCGCCCATGTGCCCGATGCGCACGGTGGTCTCCTTGTTCTTGCCATACCCGCTACCGATGGTGAAGCCGCGTGAGGACACCGCGCGAAGGACGTCCGACGCCGTCACGCTATCCGGCAACTCGATGCTGGTAACCGACGGCGACCGAAATCCTTCCTGCGCCGCCACGCGAATGCCGTTGCCGTGTCGGGCCGCCAACGCATCTACCCACGCGTACGTGCGTGCAGCCATGGCCGAGTGCCTTGCCCAGCGCGCGAGCATCCCTTCGGATGCGATTGCCGCAAGCTGTACGTCGGCGGCGTAGAACAATGGAATAGCCGGCGTATTCGGCGTCTGGTTCTTCAGCGCGTACGCATCGAACTCCACGAGATCGAAGTAGAGTCCGCGCCCCGTCACCGCCTTCGCGCGTTCGATGAACGCCGCGGAGGCGGCGGAGAATGCGAGACCAGGTGGCAATGCGAGTGCTTTCTGCGAACCAGTGAGCGCATAGTCCAGCTCCCATTCGTCGAACTTCAACTCGGCACCACCAATGCCCGTCACCGAATCGACGAGGCACAGCGCGCCGTGCTCGTGCGCCATGCGGGTGACACCGCGCACGTCGGTCAGTGCGCCGGTGGATGTCTCGGAGTGAACAACGGTGACGGCGGCGTAGCGTGTCGCACGCAACCGCTCCTGGAGCACCTCGAAATTCACGGTCTCGCCCCACGGGACCTCGATGACGTCCATGTCGCGGGCGCAGCCCTTGGCGATGGCGGCAAAGCGAGCGGAGAACGCGCCGTTCACGATGGAGAGGATCCGTCCCGCGGGCGCGCACCGGACGCCGGCTTCCATCAAGCCGGTGGCCGACGAACTGCTGACGTAGACGGGACGCGACGTGCCGAAGATGTGTTGGAGCGACCCCTGCATCCGCGCAAACAGTGCTTCGAAGTACGCCCCGCGATGCGGCACCATGGGGCGGGTCATCGCGCCGAGCACTTCGGCGCGGACCTCGGTGGGGCCGGGAAAGAAGAACGTTCCGTTCTGTATCAGTGACATCGTCATGCGAGCACGATCTCCACGAGCTGGTCGAATGATTCGAGTACGAAATCCGCGGATGCCACCACGGCATCACGGCGCACGAATCCGGTAAATGCGGCGAATGCATCAACGGCGGGTCGCATCGCAAGGTCGGTTGCGCCGTCGCCCACCGCGAGTACGCGTCGCGTGAGCGTGAGTGATTCGGCCACCGTGCGCTTGCCAGTGGCGGTAGTGAGCGGCGACTGGGCATCGAACCCTGCATACTCGCCGTGCGCGTCGAACTGTACCGAGACCGCGTGCACCTCGTCCTCCGGAATGCCGACGACCGCAGCCACGAGAAGAATTGCTTCGCGAATGCCGCCGCTCATGAGCACCACACGTCGTCCGGTCTGGTGCAGCACTCGGACGGCGCTGGCAGCGTGCGGCGCGATGGCCGCGAGGTATTCCTTCGACAGCGCATTGACGAGGGCACGTGACGGCCGCACGAGCTTCAGGCGCTCACCGTACACGTCGTCGAGTGGAATGTCGCCGCGCATCGCGCGATCGGTGAGGTCGGCTACCCGCAGGCTCACGGCGTCGCCGCGTTGCCCAGCGAGCCAGTCGATGCCTTCGATCCCGCAGAGCGTCGAATCGACGTCGAGGATGACGGTCTCGAACCCGGCGCTGTTCATAGAACGTTCCCTGGAGCGAGAATTCCGGCCGGATCGAGTTCCTGCTTCACCGCACGCATGGCTCGAACTTGAAGGGGCGACATCTGGAGGGGAAGCCACTTCCGCTTGAGCTTCCCGATGCCATGCTCCGCGGCCACGGTGCCGCCGAGTGCGATGACCTCGCGCAGGGTCGCTTCGACAACGCGTTCGATGCGCGTCAACTGCTCGGCATCGTCCGCGATGAAATTCTGATGCGGATGTCCGTTGCCGGCGTGGCCGTAGGTGACTGCCTGTTCCACCCCCGCCGCCGTGGCGATGTCGCGCGCGCGACGAATGGCCTGCGGCAGGCTGCGGTACGGCACTGCCCAATCGGTGGACACCTTCCTACCGCCGAATGGCCGCCGCTGTCCGCCGCGTTCGTTCATGTGTGCCGGCACGGCGTGCCGCATCCGGCGCGCCTCGCGCAGTGCGACCTCGCTGTCGTACACGCGAACGTCGTCTACCTGCGCGCCGAACGACTCCGCGAGCGAAAGCCATTCGTCCAATGGCGGCTCGGCACCGGCGAGCGGCACCTCTTCGACGTACACCAGCGCCTGCGCGTCCATTGCCCAGCCGGCAGCGTCTTCAGCGTCGCGTGCGATGGCCAATGCGAGGACGTCAAGGAACTCGAGGCATCGCGCATGGACGCGCGTGCTCTCGCGCGCGGCCGCCACGAATTGAAGTGCACTGCCTTCGCTGCCGAACGGAATGGCAAGACCGACCACCTGTTCTGGCAGTGGCAGCAACGCAAGCTCGGCCTCCACGACCACGCCGAGTGTTCCCTCGCTGCCGATGAACCAGTCGATCGGGTCGTGTGCGAAGTCATAGCCGACGGTGTTCTTCTCCAGGGCGCTCCGACGCAACTCCACCAGTGAACCGTCGGCGAGCGCCACCGTGAGGGCGCGGACATGCGGACGTGTTGCACCATACCGGAGTGAGCGCGCGCCGGAGGCGTTGCAGGCAACGGCGCCGCCGATGGTGCACTCGTCCTCACTCGTTGGGTCAGGGGCGAACAGGAGATTCTGTGCGGCACACGCGCGCTTGAGGTCGCCCACGAGCACGCCCGGTTCTACGCGGGCCGTTCGCGCATCGGTATCGATTTCGATGATGCGCGCCATGCCGCGGAGCGACAGGATGATGCCCGTATCGCTGATCGAGGCCGCCGTGGTACTGGTCTGTCCACCCGCTGTGGTCACGGCCATTCCCGACGATGATGCCTCCATCAGGAGCGCCGCGATTTCCTGGGCGGATTGGGCGCGAACGACTCCGTCGGGGATGAGCAGCAGCCCCGAGGCATCGGCCGCATACGCGCGGCGAACCTCGGCGTCGCGCGAAATATCCGGCGCGAGCGAGTGGGTCATTACGCGCCGCGGAAGTGCACGATCGTCGCCGACGTGATGTCGGGCAGCTTGAGCAATGCTTCGCGCACACCGGCACCCACCGTGCCGTCCACGCTGATGGCGGCCAGCGCTTCGCCACCCTGCGCCAGTCGTGCCTGATGATACTCGGCGATATTCACGCGGGCGTCGCCGAGGAGCGTGCCCACGCGACCAATTACGCCGGGCACGTCGTGGTTGGTGAGGATCACCAGGGTATCGCGCGGGGCCACGTCTACATGGAACCCGCCAATGCGGGTGAGGCGTCCGGCCGAGCCATCGGGCGCGACACCGGCGACCGCCATCTCCTGCATGCCGCCGCTGAGGTTCACCTGTACGCCGTACGGGCCAAGCGCGCCGGACTCGGAGCACGACAGCTCGATGCCGCGTGCCTCGGCGAGCGACCGCGCGTTGATGAGATTCAAACGCTCGAGGTCAACTGCGCCTTCGAGCACCCCCGCCGCGGCGGACGCCAGCAATGCGTCGGACGCGCCCGCGAGCTCGGCACCGCAGCGCAATGAAAGTCG
Source organism: bacterium (assembly GCA_040003455.1). Lineage (GTDB taxonomy): Bacteria > Gemmatimonadota > Gemmatimonadetes > Gemmatimonadales > Gemmatimonadaceae > AG11. Next base: position 62,654 of record JBDUCM010000009.1, on the reverse strand, counting down.
CTGGATGGCGCGCACGCCACGATCCGCGAGGATTGCCCGCGCTACCGCGGCTGCGCGGCGGGCCACATGCAGCGCCGGTTGCAGTTCGCGCCAATCGCCGGTGCCGGCGCCGGCCACGTTGATGGAGCGCGAGAGTTCGTTGTGGAGCAGGGCATCGCGCACGGCAGCGCAGGCATCGACCGCCACGTTGCGCTGCGCTTCGGCGCTGGACGCGCCGATGTGTGGCGTGAGCAGGCTGTTGGGGGCCGTGCGCAGCGGATGATCCGCGCTGAGCGGTTCCTTCGTGAACGCATCCACGATGGCACCACGGAGCTGGCCGCTCTCGAGCGCGTGCACGAGCGCGGTCTCTTCGATGATGCCGCCGCGCGCCATGTTGACGGCAATCGCGCCACTCTTGAGACGCGCAAGCTCGCGTCGGCCGATCATGCCTTCGGTCTCTTCCGTGAGCGGCGTATGCACCGTGATGACATCGGCCGCGTCGAGTCCTTCGTCCAGCGTGGCGAGGCGCTTGATCTTCAAGGCGCGGAAGCGCTCATCGCCCACGTAGGGATCGTATCCGGCCACGTCCATGCCGAACGCGAGCGCCCGCGTGGCAATCTCGCCGCCAATGCGGCCCACGCCCACGATCACCAGCGTCTTGCCCTTGAGCTCCGTGCCGAGGAGGTGGGCGCGTTCCCACTTGCCGTCGCGCATGGTGGTGGCGGCACGCGGCAGGTGTCTCACCAACCCGATGAGGGTGCCAAAGAAGAGTTCCGCCACTGCCACCGTGTTTCCGGCCGGCGCATTGATGACGGCGACGCCCAGTCTCGTGGCGGCATCGAGGGCGATGTTGTCCACCCCCACGCCGGCTCGGCCCACCACCCGCAGCCGCGTGGCTCGCTGCAACAGCTCTTCCGTGATGCGCGTGGCGCTGCGGCCGACGAAGGCATCGTACTGGCCGATGCGCTCGAGGAGGTCGGCAACCGGGAGCGTCGGAAGCTCATCCACCGTGAACGACGGCTCGGCTGTGAGGAGCGCGACGCCGTCGGCGTCGATGTCGTCAGTGACGAGAATGCGGTATTGCACGGGCAATTGGCAGGCGAGGGGGTGTGTCGCAAGCTCGCGGTGCGGCGGGCGCCGGGCAACCCATGGGAATGCAACCCATAGGAAGATGATTGTCCCGCCGGCATATTCGGGTCATGTCCATCCCTTCGCGCCAGGACCGGTTGGTCGATCTCGCGGCACTGCTCCTGATCCTTGCTGGTGCTGTTGCGTGCGTGGTAGCCAGTGGACAGCTGCATGAGATTTCGCAGCTGTCGTACCAGCATCCCGGCCCGCGGACCATCTCGCAACTGACGGCCGCCGATCACGCGAGGTACCTGGCCTACGCCGGTGTGCTCGTGATTGGCGTGGGTATCGGGGTCGCGGTGGCCGGGGCCATTCGCGTATCGCGACGCAAGCGGGTGATCGTTAGCTGATCTCCATGCGGCCTTCGCACACCAGCACGGACGCTCCGCCCACGCGAACGCCGGTGACTGCGCCGGCGACGACGTCAGCTTCCACTTCGAGAATACTCGGGCGTCCCATCTCGAATCCTTGCTCCACGCGCCAGTGCAGCATGCCGTCGCGCAGGGGATTCCGCGCGGCGAGGTAACCGGCAAGCGCCGCGTTCGCGCTTCCCGTTGCCGGATCTTCGGGCACGCTCAATCCGGGGGCGAACATGCGGGCGTGAATGTCCGAGCCGGCGCGCTCGCCATCGCGTGCAAACACGAAGACCTCGGAGGCCCAGGTGCCCGCCAGCGCTTTCTCCCAGGGGTCCATGACGATTCGCGCGCGTGCCACGGCCGCGCGGTCGCGCAGGGCGACGAACAGGAAGGGGAGCCCACACGAGAGCGCCTGCGCCGACCATTCACCGTCGAGGAGATCGTCACTGGCGAGGCCGAGCACGGTGGCGAGCGTGGCGCGATCGGGCGGGGGCGGCCCCACTTCGGGCAGCTTGGCCACCGAGAGTTGCGAGAAGGTGGGTGTGCCATTCACGGAGTGAATGGACACGGGGACTGGCCCAACCCCTTCTTCGAATACGATGCGGGTGGTGTCGCCGGTGAGTGCGATGTCGCCGATGGATGCCAGGACGTGCGCGGTGCCCACTGTGGGATGGCCCGCGAACGGCACCTCGGCGGCGGGGGTGAAGATGCGTACGTGCCGCGTGTTCGCGGGATCTTTCGCGGGGTAGACGAACGTCGTCTCGGAGTAGTTGAACTCGCGCGTGACGTCCAGGAGCCGATGTTCCGGGATGCCGCGGGCATCGGGGAAGACGGCGAGTTGGTTGCCGCCGAATGCGGAATCCGTGAAGACATCGGTGGTGAGATAGCGAAATCTTGGCATGCTGGAAGATGTCGAGTTGAGGCTCGTTCGTCACCTGTGCGAGGGCGATTGTGCGGGGAAGCGCGCACTTTCAGTGACGGCTGGCGCGTGGTTATTGCGATTGCTAGTGACCCACCCACGTCGACCCCTGAAATGACAACTCGTCGTTTGCGGCTTGCATGCGCGGTGGGCCTGGCTCTCGGCATTGCTGGTACTGGAGCTGCTCAAGGCGTGGTACGCGGCGTCGTTGCCGACAGCATTCATCGCGGGCCGTTGCGGGGCGCCACCATCGTGGCCACGCCGGCCAGCGAGCTGCGGGACACGATCTTTCACAGCGCCATTTCCGACAGTCGTGGCCGCTTCGAGCTGAATGGTCTTCGCGCAGGCAGGTACTCGCTTTCTGTCGAGCATCCGCTGATCGACTCCACGGCGATCGGCGTCCCAACCGTGAGCGTCACGGTCAGTCGCGGTGACACCAGCGTGGTCGCCCTTGCCATTCCGTCGGCAGCCACGTTGCGGCGAGGGCTGTGTTCATGGGCGTCGCGCGATAGGTTCGGTGGGGGTGTTATTGGGCGTGGTCCGTGACCAGGATGGCCGAGGGGTCGCGCATGCGGTAGTTGTGGTGAGCTGGAGTGATTTCGACGTGGACCGTGCAACGGCCGTGGCCACGCCCAAGACCATGACGGCCAACGTCGCGGCCGATTCGCTTGGCGTGTATCGGGCGTGTGGACTTCCGGTGGCTCGCGCGCTCATGGTGCAGGCGCAGAGCGGGGTGTCGGCGCAGTCCGGCGTACTTGAAGAACAGATCGGACCGGTGGGCGTACTGGTGCGTGACTATCGCGTGGCCAGTTCCGGTACCGGGGGGCGGGCCGCAGCGGCCGAGGACTCGGCGGGTGTTGTGGGCCGGTACTACATCGCCGGCCGCGTGGTCAACGCCGATGGCGCTCCGGTGAGTTCCGCTTCCGTTCAACTCTTTGGCACGGCGCACGCAACGCGCACGTTGGCCGATGGCACGTTCCGTCTTGCCGGACTGAATGCGGGGACGCTATCGCTGGAAGTGATTGCGCTCGGCTATTCCCCGCGACGGCTACGCGCGGAAGTCGGGTCGAACACTCCGGAGGTGACGGTGCGGCTCGAGCGCGCGGCAGCCGTCCTCGACTCCATGCGGGTCACTGCGGCGCGGGTGAACAGTCCGCAGCGATCGTCGTATCCGGAGTTCGATGGCCGCCTGAAGAACGCGCAGGGAAAGTTCATCACCGAAGCGCGCATCGACAGCGAGCGACCGTTCCTGATGACGGACCTGTTTCGAAACATGCCCGGGCTGAAGGTGCAGTTGCCCCGCACGGCAAGTGGCGACGCGATACTTGTCTCCACCCACGCCACCGGTTTCGGCTCCGGCTGCCAGATGAACATTTTCATCGACGGCATCCAGGTGGGGCAGACGGATCTGAACCTGCTCAATCCCTCGATGGTGCATGGGATAGAGGTCTACGACGTTTCGACGACCCCGGTGAAGTACGCGGTGCGGCGCAACTGCGGGGTCGTCCTCATCTGGACCAAGTAGCGATTACTTCTCCGCCATGAACGGATAGCGGAAGTCGGTAGGCGGTGAGAACGTCTCCTTGACGCTGCGTGCGCTCACCCAGCGCACCAGGTTGAGCTTCGAACCTGCCTTGTCGTTCGTTCCCGACGCGCGCGCTCCGCCAAATGGCTGCTGGCCTACCACGGCGCCGGTTGGCTTGTCATTCACGTAGAAATTGCCCGCCGCATTCCGGAGTGCGAGCATCGCCTCGCGCACCGCAGCGCGGTCGTTGGCGAAGACCGCGCCTGTCAGCGCGTACGGCGACGTGGTGTCGATGATGTGCAGCGTCTCCGCCCACTTCGCATCGTCGTAGACGTAGACCGTCACCACGGGTCCGAAGATCTCCTCGCACAGCAGCCGGTAGCCGGGATCCTGCGTCTCGATCAGCGTGGGGTGCACAAAGTAGCCCGACGACCCATCCACGATTCCGCCGGCCACCACGGTGGCATTCTTCTTCGCGTGGTCGATGTATTCCGAGATCTTCGTGAAGGCCTTCTTGTCGATCACGGCGCCCATGAAGTTCCGGAAATCCGTGATATCGCCAACCTTCAATTCGTCGATGATGGCAACCGTGCGCTCCTTCACCTCTTTCCACAGCGAGCGTGGCACGTACACGCGGCTGGCTGCCGAACACTTCTGGCCCTGGTACTCGTAGCCGCCGCGCGCAATCGCGACCGCGAGGGCCTGCGGGTCGGCCGACGGATGCGCAACGATGAAGTCCTTTCCGCCGGTTTCGCCCACGATGCGCGGGTAGCTGCGGTAACGCGACATGTCGGCGCCGATGGTTTGCCACATGGAGTTGAACACGCCGGTGCTGCCGGTGAAGTGCACACCGGCCAGGTCGCGATGGGCGAGTGCAACGTTCGAGATTGCCACCGCGTCGCCCGACACGAGGTTGATGACACCGGGAGGAAGGCCGGCGGCCTCGAGCAACCGCATCAGGTAGTAGGCCGAGAGCATCGCGGTGCCTGCCGGCTTCCAGACGACGGTGTTGCCCATCAGTGCTGGCGCGGTGGGAAGATTGCCGGCGATGGAGGTGAAATTGAATGGCGTGACGGCGTAGACGAACCCTTCCAGCGGGCGATAGTCCAGCTGGTTCCACATCGCATTGTTGCTCAGGGGCTGTTCGGCGTGCAGCTCCTGTGCGTAGGCCGGGTTGAAGCGCCAGAAGTCGATCAGCTCACAGGCGGAATCAATTTCGGCCTGGAACGCCGTCTTCGATTGCCCGAGCATGGTGGAGGCGTTGATGGTTTGCCGCCACGTAGTGGTGAGTAGTTCGGCGGCACGGAGGAATACGGCGGCACGATCTTCCCACGCCCAGTTCGCCCAGTCTTTCGACGCGCGATTGGCGGCCGCAATGGCCTGTTCCACGTGGGCCGGTGTGGCCTTGTGCCAGTCCGCCAGCACGTGTTGGTGATCGTGCGGCATCACGCTCTGGGCCAGGTCGCCGGTGCGTACGTCCTTGCCCCCGATGATGTTCGGGATGTCCACGCGTTCGGCGGCCATGCTCGAGAGTCGCTCCTTGAGGGCGAGTTTCTCGGGCGAGCCGGGTGCGTAGCTCTTGACCGGCTCGTTCACCGGGGCGGGCACGCGGCGGGTGCCGGAGAAAGCTGCGAGCGGCGCGGTGACGTCGGAGTCGTGCGAGGCGGCCATGACGAATCGGGATGAGGTGACGGGCGGTGGAACGCGGCCCGAAAGATAATCCCCACGGCATCGTCCATGCGCTATCGCTTCTCCGGCCCCGAACCCGCGGCTATTGTGATGCATGGTCCTGCGGTCTTGTTCGAGGATGCGGTTCGGTTCGGTGGCCGCTGTGTTCATTCTTGCCTGCTCAGCTCCGCCCGTGCAGTGGACGGGCGATCGAAGGCTGCCCGTGCCGGCGGCGGTGCCTGCGCTGGCGGCCGATGGCTCGGTGGCGCAGGACTCACTCGGCCAACTGGCAAGCGGTCTCGTTCCGCCGGGCAACGTGTGTGCCGGGTCACTTCGTCTCGCGCGCGCGGGGCGGGTGTTGTATGGGGTGTGGTGGTCTCCGCGGCCCGATAGTGTGGCGCGGTTGCTCGCCGCGAGGTCAACAGACGACGGCGCCACGTGGAGTGCGGTGACGCCGGTGGATTCAACGGATCGTGGCGCGACAGGCTGCACGCGGGAACCGCCGTCCGTCTCCGCCGATTCGACTACAGGCTACGTGCACGTGACGTACGGCATGATCGCCCCCGAAGGGCCGGGACTCTTCTTTTCGCACTCCATGGACGGCGGTGCCACATTTCACTCGCCTGTGCCGATACTTTATGGAGAGCACCTGGGCCGGACGAGCGTTGCATCATCAGGTGACTACGTGGTTGTTGCCTTCGAGGATCCCAACAGTTCCCTTCCGAGAGTTGGACTCGCGATCTCTCGTACAATGGGACACATTTTCGAGGACCGTCTGCTGCCGGTTTCCGATGACAATGGTGCGGCGATGCGTCCACTCGTGGCCGTGCAGGGCCACCGCGTGATGGTGGCCTGGCAGGAGCGCGTTTCCGGTAACGGAGGCGCAGTCCTGCGAGTTCGCACCGGCACGCTTCACTAGCGCACCCCGCGGCCCAATGCGCGTTCTCTTCGCCGACGATGACGTCATCGCCCGTACCCTGCTTTCCGCGGTCCTCGAGGATCTCGGGCACGAGGTAACGTCGGCGGAAGACGGCGAGAGTGCGTGGCGCTTGTTCCAGAACGAGCCGGCGCCATTGGTGGTCCTCGACATCAACATGCCGGGTATCGACGGCCTGGAAGTGTGCCGCCGCATTCGCGCGCACGAGGCTGGCCGCGAAGCGTTTGTGTTGATCGTCACCGCGCGCGACGGTCGGGACGACCTCGCCAACGTGCTCGAAGCCGGCGCTGACGACTACGTCACCAAGCCGAGCTCACCGGAAAACCTGCGTGCCCGCCTGGAGATCGCGAACCGTCGCATTGCCCAGGACACGGCGCGCCGCACGGCCGAGGCGGAGTTGGCGCGCTCGCGTTGGCTGGCCGGCATTGGTGAAACAACCATCGCGCTCGAACACGAGATCAACAACCCGCTTTCCGCGCTCCTCGGCCACGCCGAGTTGCTCATGATGGATCGTTCGCTGGGCGAGGATCATCAGGAGCAGTTGCGCATCATCCAGGAGCAGGCCGCGCGGATTGCCCAGGTGGTACGCCGGCTGGCCAAGCTGAAGAATCCACAGTCGGTCGAATATCTTGCCGGGTCGCTCATGCTCGATCTCTCATCGCGCAGCGGACGCCCCGAGTAGCCCTTACTCCGGAGCAGAAGGCGTGGAGCATTTTTTCGGCGCGCATACGATCAACAATGGCGGCATCCACATGGCCGTGCGGCGCGCGGGCACCAGTGGCATGCGCGCCATGCAGTTGTTCACGGCCATTCCCAAGTACTATGGCGACAAGATCTCCATCAAGCCCGATCGTGTGGCGCGGTTCCGGGAGGCCATCGCGGGGACGCAGATTGCGCTCGAACACGTGGTGGTGCATGCGGCGTACGTGCTGAATACGGCAACGTCGGACGAGGAGAAGTGGGGTCGCGCCCGCGATGGGCTGGCGAAGGAGCTCGAGCGATCCACGGCACTGGGGGTTGGCGCGGTGTGCTTCCATCCCGGCGCGGCGGGCGACGGCGATCGGGAGGCGGCAGCGGAGCGCATTGCGACGGCGATGGTGCGTGCGTTCGAGCATGTGCCCGGCGGCGAGACGCGGCTGCTCGTGGAAAATACGGCTGGTGCCGGCACGACGATGGGGCGCACGCCGGAGGAAGTGGGCAGCATCCTCCGGCACATTCCGAAGGAGCTGCGCTCGCGCGCCGGCTACGGGCTCGATACCTGTCACCTGTTTGCCAGCGGCTATGATCTCCGTGAATCGCGGCTGGCGGTGTCGGGCATTCTCGATGCGTTCGAGGAGGCCACCGGTGAGGCGCCCGGCTTCTTCCATCTGAACGACAGCGAGGGCACGCTCGGCTCCAACAAGGACCGGCACCTGCTCATCGGCGACGGGGCCATTGGGCAGGACGCGTTCGCGTGGCTGCTCGCTGATGGCCGGACCGAGGGGGTGCCGCTCATTCTGGAAACGCCTCAGCTCAATTTCGAGATCGGCGATGAGGATGACACGCCGGATCCGTACGATGTGCAGATGATGGAGCTGCTCGGACGCCTTTCGCGGTAGCGTGACCGGGTTGGCGTGTACATTCGCGTCCACCACAGGAGCGACATGACATTCATTCGGCACACGCTGGCCGCCAGCGCTGGCGTCGTTGGTCTTGCGACCGCGCTCCAGGCGCAAGCGCCGGAACAGGCGGTGTTTCTCGTGCGCCTCGGGCGCGACACGTTGTCCGTGGAGAAGGCCAGCTTTTCGCCTGGTCATGCAGAGTCGTCCCAGTTGCTTCGTACGCCACTCATGCGAGTGGAGCGGTCGTTCACGCTGGCCGCTGACGGCACGCTCCAGAGCGTGACGCTGACGCAGCGTGTGGGGGCTCGGGCGGACAGTGTCGTCGCGCTGGTGGATCTCACCGTCACCGGCGACAGCGGCGTGCTTCGGATGCGCACGGCTCCGTCCGCGGGTGGACAGACGTCGCGCATTGCGGTGCCACGGGGAGCGGTTCACTTCGTGAACCTCTCCTCGGTTTCGATCGAGTTCGTGCTGCGGCGGGCGCGTGCGTCCCAGCGCGACACGGTCGTGGTTCCGTTGCTCGTTCCCACCGGCCAGACGATCGATGCGCGGGTGGTGAAGATCGGGACCGACTCGGCGGTGTTCACCGCTGGTGGCGTGGACGTGCGTCTTCGCACGGATGCGATCGGTCGCATGCTTGGCGGGGTCGTTCCCACGCAGAACGTGGTATTCGAACGGCTTCCGGGTGATTCACCCGTGGGTGGTTGGCTGCCGGGCGGAGCGAATGCTGCGCCAGTGAACTATGACGCCCCGGCGGGCGCTCCATACACCGCCGAGCAAGTGACGATTCGCACGCGGGCGGGCCTCGCGCTCGCGGGCACGTTCACCATGCCGAAGCACGCTGCCGGATCACGTGTGCCCGCAGTGGTGCTGATCACCGGGTCGGGGCCGGAGGATCGTGACGAGGCAAGCGCGTTCCTGAACGCGAGCTATCGGCCGTTCCGCGAGATTGCCGACACGCTGTCGCGCAGGGGCGTGGCGGTGCTTCGCCTGGACGATCGAGGCGTTGGCGGTTCGGATGCAGGTTCTCCGCAGGCCACGTCCGCCGATTTCGCTGACGACATCAGGGCGGGGCTCGACTGGCTGCGCCATCGAGCGGACGTGGCTCCCGAGCGACTGGGGCTGATCGGTCACAGCGAGGGCGGCATGATCGCGCCGATGATCGCGAGCACGGACCCGATGGTGCATGCGCTGGTGATCATCGGTGCACCGGCACAATCGGGTCGTGACATCTCGGCGTTCCAGCGTCACTATGCCATCGATCATGACCCCAGTATCGCTCCCGCGGCGCGCGATTCTGCGTTCGCCGTCTCGGAGCGCGCGGTGGAAACGGCGTTCGCGTCGCCGGGGTGGCTCCAGTTCTGGGCGAACTACGATCCCCTTCCAGCGGCTCGGCGCGTGACGGTACCGACGCTGATTCTCCAGGGAGAAACCGACACGCAGGTCACGCCGGATCAGGCGGCGACGCTCGCGAAGGCGATGCGTGACGGAGGCAACGGGAAGGTGACCGTGCGCACATTTCCGAGGATGAATCATCTCATGCTCGAGGATGCATCGGGCGATTCTCGGGGCTACGCGTCGCTCCCGTCGTACCGTGTGCGACGCGACTTTCTCGGTGTCGTGGCGGAGTGGATTGCCCGCACATTCGCATCGAACTGATGCGCGTCATGGGGGAATTTCCTGTTTTCATAGGGGAAAAACGCACTTTCCCTATTGCGCACCCCATCGAGCATTGTATCTTGCGCCCCGTCGTACAGCGTTTCGCTCATAGCGAGAAACTGTTCATCATTCCAGGAGACCAGCATGGCCGCTAAGAAGACGGCGAAGAAGGGCGCTGCGAAAAAGGCCCCCGCGAAGAAGGCCCCCGCGAAGAAGAGCGCGGCTAAGAAGAGCCCAGCGAAGAAGGCTGCGAAGAAGGCTCCGGCGAAAAAGGCTGCGAAGCGCACGCCCAACGCCGCGTTCATGAAGGCAATGACGCCCAGCGCGCAGTTGGCGGCGGTCGTCGGTGCCGCGCCGCTTCCGCGTACGGAAGTGACGAAGAAGCTGTGGGGATACATCAAGAAGAAGGGCCTTCAGGATGCCAAGAACCGTCGCCAGATCAACGCCGACGATGCACTGAAGCCGGTGTTCGGTGGCAAGGCGCAGGTCTCCATGTTCGAGATGACGAAGCTCGTCAACAAGCACCTCAAGTAGTCGCGATCCTGCTGCAAGCGAGGGGGCGTGCCGATTCGTCGGCACGCCCCCTCGGCGCATCGTGCCCGGAGTGAACCCTTGCCCGCGCTCGGTACGTAGAGAGAATTACAGGCAGTCCTTCACCCTCTTCCTCGACCGTCGTCCATGGCCGCAAACGTCGTCGCGAACGCCCGTGGCGGGAAAAAACCCGCCACAGGCTCGCGCCTCCGCGCTCTCTGGGAGCAGATCAAGTCTCTCGCTGGCGCGATCCTGATCTATCTCGTCCTCAACACGTTTCTCGTGGCGGCCTACCGCATCCCTTCGGGGTCGATGATTCCTACGCTGCTCATCGGCGACTGGCTGTTCGTGAACAAGGCCGTCTACGGCCCGCACATCCCGTTCACCAACTCGCACCTGCCGTCGTTCAGCGAGCCGAAGCGTGGTGAAGTCATTGTGTTCGTCTCTCCGTACCAGGCCGACGAGGCGGCTCGCAATGACGATCCCACCCCTACGCTCGTCAAGAGAATGGTGGGCATGCCTGGTGACACCCTCTACATGCGCGCCGGATTGCTCTACGTGAATGGCGTTGCACAGCGGCAGGGGTTCGGCATTGTCAGCACGCCACGTCCTGGCTCAGGCCAGCCGACGGACGTCTCCGAGCTTTTCGACTGGCAGCACAAGATCGAACTGAAGCAATCGCGGTTCGGGCCTGCGCCGACGCAGCCGCAGCTCGACAATTGGGGCCCGCTCGCCATACCCGCGGGTCACTATTTCATGATGGGCGACAATCGATATGAGTCGAAGGACAGCCGGTATTGGGGCATCGTACCACGGGAGAACGTCCGTGGACGACCCATTTTCGTGTACTACTCGTATCGCAGTGGCGACGAGACGGATCGTCCGTTGTCGTTCATCACGGATATTCGCTGGGGCCGGATCGGCACGCGTATCCGCTGAGGTACCCGCGTGAGCCGGTCATGACGGTGATGTCACCGGTTCGCGCGCCTCGCACGTCGCGGCTGATCGCCGTCTCCCACCTCACCTCGGTGGTCCTGTTCAGCGTGTTGCTGTTCCGCCCCTGGCAGGCCGGGTCGCCGATGCTCGGTGCGGCGTTGATGCTCGCCTGCGTTTCGTTCGGGGTGGCGGCCGTTGCCATCGCCCTGGGTGCGCGAGGCATCATCCGGGTTGTATTCGGCGCGCTCGCGTTGATCGCCGTATGTATCAGCGCGAGCGAGATGTGGTTGTTGTGGGTGTCGACGACTACGCCGTCAGGTCCGCTACAGATGCTCCAGGACGCGAGCAGTCTCGAAGTGGCTGTGGTCGTGGCGACACTGAACGTCATGCTGGCGCTCTATGGCACCTTCGCATCGTCGGCCGAGCGTGTGGCAGCGGCGGACCTTCAGCACCGGATGACAGCGGAGCAGGAGATCAAGCTCACGCTCGAACGGCGCGTTGTACAACGGACACTCGAGCTCGACGACGCCCAGCGCGTCCTGCACCGGATGTGGTGGCTGGGCCAACAGATCACGCTCGAGCTGGATCCGCGCCGCGTGCTCGATCGCTTTCTCGAGGCAGCGGCCGATGTGGCGCAGGCCGATGGTGCGGCGCTCGGCCTCATCACGGATGACAACCTCATCGACATCGCGGCTGCGAGCGGATCTCTCGCGCGGGTGACGGGCGAGAAACTGCCTGTGGCGGGCATGGCCATGGGCCGAATCATCCGGTCGGGCGGAACATGGTGCGTAGCCGACGTCCGAAAGCATCCCGAGCAGGTCCACGCCGACTGGTACGAGAGCGTCGCCGAGCCGGTGCGCGGTATGGCCATCGTCCCGGTACAGCGTCGCGGTGAGCGCATTGGTGCGGTGACCATCGTCTGCAACGACGTTCGCGCGTTCACGCCGCTGGAGCTCGAGCGCGTCGAAGCCATGGCTGACCTCCTCTCGGTCGCACTGGCCAATGCGGAGTTGTTCCAGACCATGAAACAGGCGGAGTGGCGCTTTCGCACACTGTTCCGGGCCGCACCGGATGCTGTGCTCACGGTGTTGCATGCCACCGGTCGCATCCGTGAGGCCAATGATGCCGTGCAGCAAGTGTTCGGGCTGGATCCGCAGCAGATCATTGGCCGTACGCTGGCCGAACTGCTCGTTGACGGCGACCGTGTGGCGCTCGACGCGAGCATCAGCGCCGCATTCGACGGCATGCCGGCCCGCGTGGAAGTTCAGGTCAAGCTTCCCAACGGGAGCACGAGGGTGGTTGCACTTGCTGCGAGCCGCCTGCCGGAGGCGGATCCACCGAGCGTTCTTCTCATCGGCCGCGACATGACGCACGAACGTGAGCTGCGCGTGCGACTGATGGAATCCGATCGTCTTGCCGCGGTTGGCGAACTGGTTGCCGGTGTGGCGCACGAGGTCAACAATCCGCTCAGCAGCATCAGCGCCTTTGCGCAATTGCTCTTGCGCGATCCTTCCCTGTCGCCTTCGCAGCGTGAGTCCATCGACGTCATCCGTGGAGAGACCACACGGGCCAGCCAGGTGGTGAAGGATTTGCTTGCCTTCGCGCGGCGAAGCGAGACGCAGCAGTCGCCGCTGGATCTCAATGCCGTCGTTGCCCGCACGGTGCGGATGCGCCAGTACCAGTTCAGCGAAGCGTCCGTCCGTGTGGAGACGGAGCTCGCCGAGGATCTTCCGGCTGTGATGGGCGACGGTCGGCAGCTCCAGCAAGTGTGCATCAACCTGCTTACCAACTCCGTGCAGGCCATGATTCCGCTTGGCGGCGGAGTCCTGAAGGTGCGGAGCTATTGCGTGGATGGAGCCGTGCGCCTGGAGGTTTGCGATTCCGGACAGGGCATTCCCACCAGTGTGCGCGCCCACATCTTCGAGCCGTTCTTCACCACCAAGAAGGAGGGTGAAGGGACTGGTCTGGGCCTGAGCGTCAGCTACGGCATCGTGACGGCGCACGGCGGGACCATCGAGGTGACCGACACAGGAGCCGGCGGAACCACCTTTCGCGTGACATTGCCGTCCGTGTCATCGCCGGCCACGGACGCTGACGGCAAGCGTGACACGACGCCATTCACGCTCCGGTCGCCGCTTGCCGGTATTCGCCTGCTGTTCGTGGACGACGAGCCCGCGTTGCGCAGCGGAATGGAGGCCTTCGGCGCCATGCGGGGCTTTGCGGTCACCGTCGCCGCCGACGGAGTCGCGGCACTCGAGGCGGCCCTCTCCGGCGGCGTGGATGCCGTTGTGTGCGACCTGCGGATGCCGGGCATGGACGGTTACGCATTTCACGAGCGGTTGCGCGTGGAGCGGCCGGGGCTCGCCGCGCGAACGGTCTTCGTGACGGGCGACGTGGTGACGACTGCCTCTCGTGGCAGCGTTTCGCGGCAGCCAATGCTCACGAAACCGTTTGCCTTCGACAGGATCGAGGAAGCGCTGATCGCTGTGATGCGCGGTTCGCCCTACGTACCATCGGATCGGCCGGCCCGAATATCGGGCGACGCAACGCTTCGCTTCGTCTAGCTGTCGAAGGTCAAGGGAGGCCGCCGCGACGGGGCGGCCGCTCGCATTGCCTTGCCGGCGCCATTCACCCGTGCGACCTTGAGTCCGATGCCCTCCTTCTTTCCGCGGCAAACGATCGAGTGGCGCGTGGAGGAGCCTCCCGCGTTTCGGCGACTCTCGCTGTCGCTGCTCGAGATGGCGCTGATCACCGGTGTGGTGCTGCGCCTCACGCGCGCGCTCACGTTCACACTGGGCGGGACGAGCTGGCTCTACTACGGCATCGCGTTCGTATTCGGTACGCTGTTGCTCATCGGCATGACCACGGCCCATCTCGCGAATTTTCCCGTACGGGCGTGGAGCTGGCGGGCTCCCCTCTTTGCCCTGGTGGAGGTCGTGGGGGAGATGACGACGAGCCTGCTGCTCATCGCGCTCCGTCGGGAGCCGGAAGGTACGGCACGCGCCGACTTTCACGACTGGCCGAGCATGTCATTCCGCGCGCTGGTCCAGAGCGAACTCTCCATCTGTGTGTGGGCCCTGGTGCTCGCGGCCGCCATCATCTTCGTGCGGCGGAGCGGGATGGCGCGTGATGTTGATGCGGATCCGCTCGACCCCGATCTGCCGGCACCGCACGCGAAAACGGGCGACTGACCGAAGTCAGCCGCCCGCTTTCGCCCCTCACTTGGGACGTGCACCCCCACGCTCGCGCCGACCCCCGTCAGCGCGGCGTGCCCCACATCAGAACTGATCCAGAACGGAGATCTTTCCGCTCACCCGGTTGTGGCCGTTTCCGTTGCCATTCCCGTTGCCATTCCCGTTGCCATTCCCGTTCGAGTGGCTGTTGCCGTTGCCATTGCCGTTTCCATTTCCATTTCCATTGCTGCTGCGACGCGCGTTGCCGAACGGGATCGCGCTTTCGGCACGATGACTTCCCGCTCCGTTCCGACGCGAGGTGTTGGCCGACTGGGTCGGCTTTGACGCCTTCTTGCTGGTGAGCTCGAAGTTGCTGACCATCTCACGCAGGCCTTCCGCCTGTCCGCCCAGTTCTTCGGCGGCGCTCGCGGATTCCTCGGAGCGTGCTGCAACTTCCTGCGTCACTGAATTCATCTGCTTCACCGAGGCACTGATTTCCTCGGTCCCCTTGAGCTGCTGGGCGCTCGCCGAGGCGATCTCGCGCATCACGTCGCCAACCTGAGTGACGCGGGCGGTGATGTCCGACAGTTGCACGAGCACTTCCTTGTTGATCGAGACGCCGCCATCGGCGTTCTGCACGGCCTCCTCGATCAGGGCAGACGTGCTCTTTGCGGCTTCGGCGCTGCGCATCGCGAGGTTGCGCACTTCGTCAGCAACCACCGCGAAGCCCTTGCCTGCATCGCCAGCACGCGCGGCTTCCACCGCAGCGTTCAGGGCCAGCAGGTTCGTCTGGAACGCGATCTCGTCGATGGTCTTGACGATCTTCGCCGTGGCATCGCTCGAGGCCTTGATCCGGCCAATGGCCGTGGACAACCGGGCCATGCTCTCGCCACCCTGTTCTGCACTGGTGCGTGCTGCCTGCGTGAGATTGGTGACTTCCTGCGCATTGTCGGCATTGCGACGCGTCATGCCGCTCAACTCTTCGACGCTGTGCGAGATCTTGTCCAGCGCATCGGCCTGTTCGCTGGCGCGCATGGCCAGGGACTGGCTGCCTTCGCCGATCTGTCGCGACGCGCCCGTTACCTGCTCGGACGTGGCGTGCACTTCGGCAAGCGCGGTGTCGAGATTCTCGGCCGCCTTGTTCAAGGCGTTCTTGATGCGGGCATGATCGCCGCGATACTCGCCGGTGACCCGAGCGCGGAGGTCGCGCGCTGCCAGGCGGTCCAGCACATCTGATGCTTCGTTGACCGGAGCGATGACGGCGTCGAGCGTGTGGTTCACGCCCTCCACCAGTTCGCGATAGCCACCCGTGAAGCGCGAGGCTTCAGCGCGATCGGCCAGGTGACCGTCCGCGGCACTGCGGGTGATCCGGCCGAGTTCCGCAAGCAAGGCAGCGTTGACGCGAGCCACGGTGCAGAACGCCTCTGACAGCGCGTCGTGCTCGCTCTTTGGCGTCAGCGCGATGTTCATGTCGCCGGCGGCAACCTTGTCGGCCGCCGCACGCAGTTCCTGCATATAGGAGAGCAAACCGCCAAGGGCGCGATTCAAGCGTCCCGCTTCGTCGGCGCCGGTGGCACCGCGGAGTTCCACTCGCGTGTCGCCAAGCGCCAGCTTCTCGGCCACGTCAGCCGCGGCAATGAGCGGATCGGCGATGCGACGCGAATACGTGACGGCAAACCAACCCACGATTGCCGCAACGATGAGCGACACCACCAACAACTGATTGCGAAGCTGTGTGGCCGCGGAGAACGCTTCCGTCACGCTTTCCGCCACGAGTACGGTAGCAGCACCGCCGAGAAAGCCGGTGTAGCGCGTGTCGCTGGTCTGGTTGCTTGCCAACGGCGCGAATCCGACGAGCGCCTTGTCGCCGCTCAGGAATTCGGACACCGCCGCGCCGCTTGCATGCGTCTTCAGCTTGTCCTTGAGCGCATCGGTGTTGACCGTACGCGCCAGAAGCTCGCTCGTGACCGTGGAGCCAACGACACTGCCGGTGCTGTCCGCGATGACGACGCGCAACGAGTTGATTCCGGATGCCTTGGCGCCCTTTTCGATTTGTCCAAGGGCTTCAGCCGTCAATGCTTCCCAGTCGAGATCCATGACGATCACACCGAGCCGGTCACCGCGCGCGGAGGTGATGCCATCGGCCAGGCGTACAATGAAGTGACCCGACGCGTCCTTCATGACGGGTCCCACGTATGTGGACTTGGCGGACAAGCCGCCGCGGAACCACGTTGCCGATGCGGGATTGGATTCGCCGTCGGCCTTGTCTGTCGTACTGCTCGCGCCGACCTGTGCGCCGGCAAGGGAGTACATGCGAACGGCGCGTGCAATGCGCGCGCTGCTCTTTACTCCGGCAAGGACGCCGGTGGTTTGCGTCGAGTCGCCCATGCCGAGTGCCGCACCGGCGAGTTCGCCGCTGCCGCCGGCCGCGCGCAAGTTGAGGACGCGTTCATAGATGATGCGATCGACGAGGCGCGCGAGCTGCTGCGCGGATGCCGACTGTGCATCACCAACCTGGCGTTCCACGGCCGCCTGACTGCTTCGGACGGCGAGCAGCGTCGCAACTGTCAGCGGCACCACGGCCGAGCCCAGAAGGACGATGAGTAGCTTGCTGCGAAGCGACTGAGAGCTGAATTGCATACTCTTTCTCAAGCGGAGGGGGCCGCACCGGTCGGTGTGCCGTGGGTGACGACGCGGACAGACTCAGTGAGCCTGTCCGCGGGAGAAAACAAAATCGACTACTGTGCCTTGTAGACCAGCGGCAGGAGCACCTTCGCGCGGACGGGCTCACCCTTGATCGTTCCCGGTGTGAACTCGATCTTTTCGGCGAT
The DNA here is from genome assembly GCA_040003455.1 of bacterium. Classification (GTDB taxonomy): domain Bacteria; phylum Gemmatimonadota; class Gemmatimonadetes; order Gemmatimonadales; family Gemmatimonadaceae; genus AG11. Next base: position 45,411 of record JBDUCM010000009.1, on the reverse strand, counting down.
TTCCTTTGCGGCTTCACCGAGCTGCGGGCTCGAGGCGGCGACGATCTGCACGGAACCCGGCTCGACCTTGCCTGACGCGCCGACGACGAACTCGAGCTGGACGGTTCCGTTGATTCCCGCGCGCCGGAGCGCTTCCGGGTACGAACGCTGGATCAATCGAGCTGCGGCAGAGGCCGAACTGAACTTCGGCATCGTCTCGAGCTCGGACATTTCATGCGCCTCACCTTGCGCGCGAAGCGCAGCGGGAGTGACAACGCAGGTGATTGCGATGGCCGCGGCGAGTCCTGCGCGGCGGAGCAGGGAGTGTGGACGCGTCATTGGTAGACCTTGATAGAGGGTAAAGGGGTGTCGTCTATTAATGTCGGCCACAATGACCCGAACTTGACCGTGGTTTTGCGATTTCTTGTGGGCTGCTCGTCTCTACTGGGCAGATCGCGATCAGCCGTGCCCGCTACTGTCGCAGAATGCCCCACCACCAATGCCGAGCGGCCGTTTTGTACCTTTCGTGACCAATCGAGCGATCAGGAGCGCCGAGGATCCGGTCTTCGGGGTGATCGGCGCCACACGGTATTCTCGGCACCACGTCGCGCGATCTACATTTTCGACCGTGCGCGGATTCTCGGGCGGCGCGGGTGGCCCGTGGCTACAGAGCGCACCGCGGGGGTGCCGAATACAAGAAGGTCCCGGGCGAGTGGCCCGGGACCTTCTTTACTGTTACCCGCTTCGAGGAGCTTTCTGCCTCTCCGAACTCGAGGTCAGTCGCGAGAACTAGGAGTTCTTTTTCCGACGGAGGCGAACCGCCGCCATGCCGATCAGGCCAGTTCCAAGGAGCACCATTGATGCCGGTTCTGGCGTGGTGGTGGTGTGGAGGCCAGGCTGGTAGATGATGAACTCCTGTGCGCTGACGGCGTCTTGCGACGTGAGGGCGCGGACGTCGGTGACGACGTACCAGTTGGTGAAATCCATGCTGCCATAGTGCGACTGCGCCTGGCCGAGCCAATACGAGCTGCTGGCGATGCCCGGGGCCGGCGAGAACAGGTTCCAGATCGTGCCCTGAATGGCCTGGACGTTCGAGGTGGTTTCCTGCGAGATCAGCCATGCCGCCTGCTTGTACAGCGCGAGCGACGACGGGTGACGCGTGTCCGAGATGTTGCCGCTGCCGAGGTTGTCGATGTCGGCGTACCACTGCTCACCAGTGGTGACATGATGAAAGAAGTCTACGCAATTGAGGCCGATGCCCACGGCGCTCGATCCGGAGCCTTCCGTTCCACTGTACGTGCCAACCCACTGCCAGTTTGGGCTGCTGGTGGTGCCGTAGTTCACCTTGCTGGCGCTGCCAGTGCCGTTGTACGTGAACAGCGTCTGTGCCTGAAGCGGGGCCGCGGCAAAAACGGTCGCCGTCAGCAGCAATGCAGCAATACGAGAACGCATGAGTACCTGTACGAAAGTCGTGGAAGGCGGAACCGGAGGACCAAGGGGGCGACCTCTCGATGGACCAGATCAAGGCATGATTCATTCCCCTGCTCGTGTCCGCTGTTTCCGCTGTTGCGATCGGTATAGGCTGTTGTAAATCAATGCGTTAGCAAAGTTGTCCCACTTTTGGTCAGGTGTCAAAAAACACCCACATTGCCCGATCCGTCCCACAGACTGTAGGATTACTACAACAGCTCGCTGGCGGAGCGCCTCCGCGGCGCCTACGAGCGAGCCTCGGCCTTCCCGTTTGCTATTCGGCCCGACGAAGGTGGAACTCGGGAATGTTGAAGAGCTCGCCGCCAGGGATCGCCCAACCCATCATCCCGAACACCACCGCACCCAGGAAAAGCTTCACGAGCGCGGTCCAGCTGGCAATTTCGAACGACGTCTGGATGTCTGCCCGGATGTGCGTCCGCGTCTGGACGGAATCGAGCGCAAAGAAGATCACCGAGAGGACCAGCACCACGGCCGCGAGCCAGCAGGTGACCCAGAGGAATTTCTGCATCCCTTCGTGTTCGAAGGCCATCGAAACGGCAACCGCAATCAGTAGCCCGACGAACGGGAAGACCAAGGAATTGCTGAGCATTCCGAATGCGCCGAAGCGCCACTGAGCGTTCCCGAGGTGAAGCGGAGCCACCCCCATGATGCTGTCGAAGAGGGGGACGATGACGAGCAGGAAGGCGATGACATAGGCGACGGGCGCCAGACGTGGATAATTGTCCATGATCAGCTGATGGCGTATGAGGCGGTGAAGGGCGAGCGTGGTCGCTCGAAGGGCTAGGCCCTGCGCAGGTCGATCTCGAACGAGAAGCGGGTCCCCTTCTCCGGGCTCGACTCCACCTGCAATGACGTCCCCATCGAGCGCAGGAAGTCCTGACAGATCGCCAGGCCAAGCCCGGCGTTCGAGAATCGCATTCCGGACGCGCTCGGCCGGAACCCATCGAACAACATGTTCATCACGTGCGGTGGAATGCCCTGGCCCGTGTCGGATACCCAGAAGCACATACGCGTTTCACCCAGTTCGGTGGCTCCGACGGTCACCGAGCCTTCATTCGTGTACTTCAGAGCATTCGTGGTCAGGTTCAGCAGTACGCGGCCCAACGCGCCCGGGTAGCCGAGCCGACCGTCAACGGCGGGCAGCAAATACGTGATCGGTAGCCCCTTCTCCTCGCTGATGGGGCGTACCGTGTCGCAGACGCCGAGTATCACTTCCGCGACGGAGAACGGGATGGGGCGGCCGTCCACGAGACGTTGGCCACCTCGGACCGCGTCGATCACGTCGCACGCCAAGGTGTTGAGTCCCAGGGCGGCACCATAGATGAGGCCCAACTGCCTCTCCTGCACCGCGTTCACGGGTCCGCTCTGTCCGCGCCGCAACGTTTCGACCAGGAACAGGATGGAGGTGAGCGGCGAACGCATGTCGTGGGCGATCTCGACAACGGCGTTCACTGCGTCGGCGTTCGCGAGGTGACGTGTGAACTCGTTATGGCTATCCGGGAGTAGCGGGATGTCCCCGGAGTCCATGGCGGTCATGAGCGCCGCCAGCTCACCACCGTCAATGCTCGGACGATCCTCTGCCACGACCTTCAGCAACGCCGAACGCAGCGCGTTCGCGTAGTGGCGGGGCACGGCCCGCTGTGCCGCGATCCGCTCATCCTCGTACGCACCGTTCTGCTCCGTGAACGACGCACCAAGCCCAAGCCGCACGAGGCGGCCCAGTTGTGCTTGGATATCCGCCACAGGAGTACGCTCGACGCGAGCCAACTCCGTGGCCGCACGTTCGGCGGCGAGCAGGAGCAAGTCCCGCAACGAAGGACTCACCATGTCAGTCGCGACATGTGATAAAGTCAACTGCGTGTGAGGCTGCAGGTCGGTGGGGAAACAACGATGCCGCAGCCGCCAGAGTGATTGGCCAGGCGACTACGGCACGTCCGAACAATTGGGGCGCGGCTAAGGTACTGAGGGATTACCTAGAGCGTGAGCGTCTCGTTGGAGTCACGGCGAAACCCGTGACGCTCGAGCAGACGGTAGAGGGTGGTCCGGTCTACGCTGGCCAGTCGAGCGGCCCGCGACATGTTCCCGGAAGCCCGGGAAACCAGCCGCGTCACGTATTCCTTCTCGAAGGACGCCAAAACCTGCTCCTTCGCAACGTGATAGGCGTCGTGCATCGGAATCCCCACCGTAACACCCTGTTCCGTGAACGAATCATCCTGGTTGTGCAGCGGGATGTCCTCTTTCTGGATCACCGTGCCCGGTGCCGTGAGCACGACCACGTGTTCGATCACGTTCTGCAGCTCGCGGACGTTCCCGCGCCAGGCTCGGCCCTGCAGGAACTCCATCGCGGAGTCGCTGAGCTGGGGCAGGGCATCACGCTGCGTGTGGTGTCGCTTCCAGAAATGCCCCAGAAAGTGGTTGGCGAGGATGGGGATGTCCTCGACGCGCGACCGGAGCGGGGGGAGGGCGATGGATACCACATTCAGCCGGTAGTACAGATCCTCACGCAGGTGCTTGCTCTGGATTGCCAGGCGGGGATCGCGGTTGGTGGCGGAGATGAATCGGATATCCACCTGTGCATCCTGTTGTTCGCTTCCGACGCGACGCACCACGCCATCCTGCACCACTCGCAGCAGCTTGGCCTGGAGGGGCAGCGCCATTTCGGTGAGCTCGTCCAGGAAGAATGTCCCGCCGTGGGCGGCTTCGAGCAGGCCCGTCTTTTCACGGTCGGCCCCGGTGAACGCGCCCTTCCGGTGGCCGAACATCTCCGACTCGAGCAGGTGCTCGGGCATTGCCGCGCAATTGATCGGGACGAGTGCTTCGTTGGAGCGCCGGCTGTGGCGGTGGATGAATTGGGCGAACATCTCCTTGCCGGTGCCGCTGTCGCCAACGAGCATCACCGACGCATTGGTCGCAGCAACCTTTCGCGCCAGTTCCACGGCCGTTCGGAATGCGGGCGACACACCCAGCAGCGTGATCTGGTCGCTGTTTCCGTGCTGGTTTACCAGGTCGACACTGGCCTCGGTCCGCGCGCGATTGGTGAGCACCGCATGGGCCGCGCGTCCGAACATCAGGTGCAGGTGCGTACCCGAGAACGGCTTCGGCAGGTAGTCCCAAGCGCCAATGCGCATGGCTTCCAGGCTCGACGCGACGCTTGGATTGCCCGTCATGACGATGACGATGGTGTTGGGCTGGGCCTCGAGCACCGCCTTGAGGATCTCGATGCCTGGAACCGGCGTCATGTACAGATCCACGAGCACGATGTCGAAGCGGGAGCGCCGGAACAGTTCAATGGCTTCATCGCCGCGTCCGCTCGACGCGACATTGTAGCCCTCCACCTGGAGGACACTCGCGCATCCCTCCCGGAGGATGCGGTCGTCGTCCACGACCAGTACGCGAATGGACGCGCGCGCCTCAATCGGCACCATCGCCGAGTCGGGAATGGGCGTCTCGCCCACAGGCGGCCGGAGGGAGATGGCCGAGTCAGTCACACGTGAGACCGTATCCGAATCAGACGAGGCGAACGGCGATTGGCCGCTACCAGAGTTAGACATTTGAACGACCCGACGTCGGGAATGAGGAGATTGTCCAGCCTGGAAGCGTCACGAATTGTTGCTTATCTCCAACAACAACAGTTGGTGAGGCGCGTCACAAGCTCTTGCATTTCGGTCGTCTTGTCAAGGAAATCTTCCCGACCAGTCCGATGAGAGCAAGAAATCCGCGATCGAGAGGCTCGATCGCGGATTCGTAAGCCGTCCAATGGACGATTCTGTTGCGACACCGCAACAACAAGGTGTCAGTTTACCGGCAACTCGCTGAAGCTGAAAGCACCGCTCGTCCGCTTGCCGACCATCTGTGCTTGAGCGTGCTGGAGCGCTGCTTTCGCGCGCCGCACGACTTCGTTGGCATCGACTCCCGCGGCACTGAAGTCGGGAACCGCGTAGAATCCGGCGTGCAATCCCGAGTAGGGTTGGTCGACTTCGACGGTGGCCGACGTCTTCGAGACGGCGCGTTGCAGCCGGTCGACGAACTGGCGCGCCCCTGCTTCATCGGTGTCCGGGGCCAGAATCGCGAAGCGACTCTCTCCCACGTAGCCTACGACGTCAGACTTTCGACTCTGAGCGCGACAGACGTCCGCCATGTACGCGAGTTCGGCACTCGCCGGCTTTCCCGTGCTGGCGCCTTCGGAGGAGCTGTGCGAGGTGACGGCCAGACAGGCGAATGGCTCGTGCTTTCGCTGCGCCCGTGCCCCCAACTGTTCAGCCCACTGCTGGAGGCCGTAGACACTATAGAGGCCCGTCAGCGGATCGATCAGGGAGGTTGCCGCGACATCCTCGAGCCGGCGTCGCGCCCGAACGAAGGTTCCGATCTTCAGGAGCAACGTTTCGACGTCCAGGGGCTGGCTACAGAAATCCCAGGCGCCGGCTTCGTACGCGGCCAAGCGGACCCGGTTGGACGCAGGCGCAGGCGACGTAACGAACACCGGGATGGAATGATCGAACAAGGGATCGTCGCGTAGCGCTCGGCACACTTCGACCCCGCCCATCTCCGTCAGTGAATCATCCAGCAGCACCGCATCGGGATTGATTCGTCGGGCGAGATCCAATGCTCGGCGTCCGCCTGCCACGCGCAACACGGTGTAACCGTTCAACTCGAGTACGCTCTCCACGGATCGGCCAACCCACTCACCGTGGCTGGCGATCAGTACGAGCATGGGACGCTTCGAAAGCTCAACCATTGCGGTTCGAGTTGGGGCGAAAAAGGGACAGCCGTGAGTGCACGTACAACCAGTTCTACAATGCTGCTGCAGTCTCCGAATCGAGCGACAGCAGTTGAGTCGCATACCACTGCAACGCTTCCTCCAGACCTGCGGCCGCGCGATGTGTTGGTTCATATCCCAACAGCTTGCGCGCCTTTCCGATATCGGCCAGCGAGCGCCTGATGTCGCCAGGCCGAGCTTCGTCATACACCTGGCTTGCCGCGGCAACGAACGGTGCCTGCGCGACAAGACCATCACGAATCATGGTGAACAGCTCGTTGAGCGACGTCTCTTCGCCACACGCAACGTTGTATGCCTGACTTGTCGCGTCGTCGTCAGCCACCGCCGCGAGAATGTTGGCCTGCACCACGTTGGCGATGTAGCAGAAATCGCGACTGGTTTCACCGTCGCCAAAGATGCGGCATGGCGACTCCTTCAAGAGCGCGTCGATCCAGCGAGGGATAACGGCTGCGTATGCGCCGTTCGGGTCCTGCCGGCGGCCGAAGACGTTGAAGTAGCGAAGCCCGACCGTTTGCAGACCGTATGTCCGTTGGAATACTCCCGCAAACAGTTCGTTCGTGGCCTTTGTGGCAGCGTACGGCGAGAGCACCGTGCCCGTCTTGTCTTCCACCTGCGGAATTGTCGTCGCATCCCCGTAAACAGAGCTGGACGACGCATACACCACCCGCTTCGCTGACGCATCGCGCGCCGCAACCAGGACGTTCAGGAATCCATCAACGTTCACGGCCGTGCTCGAGATCGGATCCGCGATCGACCTCGGTACCGAAGCCAGCGCCGCTTGATGCAACACGAAATTCACGCCGACGCAGGCCGCCCGACACGCTTCGACGTCCCGAATGTCGCCCTCGACAAAGCGGAAGGTGCCTGTTGAACCAACGCACGCGGCCGTGACTTCATCGACGTTATGCTGATAGCCCGTCGAAAAGTTGTCGAACCCCACCACGTGCTGCCCCAGACCGACGAGCTCTTGGGCCAGGTTAGAGCCTATGAAGCCTGCTGCCCCCGTCACCAGCCAAGTCTGCGGATGTGCGACGAGTTCATCACGAACGATTTGATAGCGCGAACGACTCGAAAGACTCGACATTTTATGAAAAGGAAATCAGGTCAACTACACTGCGGCGGGGCATCTTCCATTCCCCACCGCGCGAAACAGAATTCACTATGTAACAGTATTGATATCAACGCTTTACGAATCTGACGCAAATGTCGGTGACGGGCGCGTGCCACTGAGAGTGTCGCGCCCGTCCCGCACATTTGTCGTGAACGTCCAGCACCACCAGTCCGTGGGCCACACGCTCGGATTCGTTCCAAACTCGACTACGGCGTCAGCGTCAGCTGGAAGCCAACGCTCTTCGTCGTCGGGAGTTGACCCATCTCGGCGCCCCGAAAGGTGGAGCTGCTCAAGACCGTTTCCGGGTCAATATTGGGCGCATTGGTCCACATCCCGAGGTTCCGCCCGATCAGGGAACCGCGGAGACTTTGCGCTCCGAGCGCATCGATGATGTGCAATGGAACGCTGAAGCTCACCCGCGCTTCGCGCAGCTTCACGAAGGTGGCGTCATAGAGCCACCGCTCCGTAATTGGCGCGAGCGAGTGGAAGTAGTCCTCGGCGCTGACGTGCACCGTATTCGCGCTGTTGGTCGCGGCGTCCGTGCCGCTGATCAAGTAGCCCGTATCCGGACGAAACGCGGTCTCAGCCAGGACACCGGATGTGGCGCCAGCACGATTGCTGGCGCTGAAGACCTTGCCGCCATGATGGGTGTCGAACAGCACGCTGAACTCCAGGCCACCAAGGCGCACTGAGCTCGACAGGCCACCAATCCAGGACGGCGCGCTTTCACCCAGTACGCGCGGACCGGCAACGCTGTCCGGCAGCGGATGGCCGTTGCGGAGCAATAGCTGTCCCGATGCATCGCGGAGAAATCCAGTTCCAACGAGGGAGCCGAGGGAATTGCCGGTTCGCGCCTGAACCGTGAGGCCTCCATAGGACGCGCCCAGTGCGATAGCGCCGGTTCCGCCGGAAAGCGACTCGACGAGGTTGGTGTTCTTGGCGTACGAGAGGCCCACGCTCCATTCAGCGTCCGAAGCGATCCGAATGGGCACCACCGAAACGGCGGCTTCGAATCCCTTGTTGGACAAGGTCCCCGTCCGCAAAAGCCCTGAGCCACTCGGGAAGATCAGATTCTCGCTTTGCTCGTCGTACATCGCGACGTCGAGGCCAAGGCGACGAGACAACATCTGGATGTTGCCGCCGACCTCCCACCCACTCGTCAGCTCTGGAGCCGATGCCGCAGCCAACGTACTCGCGGAGGTTGCTGAGGTGACGCCGATCCGCTGCAACAGTGCCGACGACGCGTCGTTGCCCGACCGCGACCAGCCTGCCCGCACGACGAATGACTCGACCTTGCCGTTCAGCAGTCCCGCCGAATCCATGTGCGCGAGATCGACACTCCCAAGGACAGCTGGATACAGGGTGGTACTGCTGGACTGCGACAGTAACGTTGAGGACTCCGACCGCGCCGTGACGTTCAGCGACGCATAGTCGTGCAACTGTGCCTCGATTCCACCGAAGAGCGCCTTGGTGTTCCCGCTTCCTGCCCAGGTGAGTGGCACGATCGCCGTGCCAGTGGACAACTTGTCGGCGCCCTGCACCGACGTGTTCATGTCGTCGCTGCGGAACGAGGCCCCACCGGTGAACACGTATGCCACGGCGCCGGTTGTCGCCGGAGCGCCGCGAAGGATCACCTCGGCGTTGGTCTTCGAGAAGGAGATATCGTCGCTCTGGAAGCCACCGGTGGAAAAGTCGCCGCGTCCGAGGTAGTAGGGATAGCCGCCCATCCAGTCACCGGCGACGCTGAAATTGCGTGTGTCGCTCGAGTGGTCGGTACCGGCGCGGGCTGTGGCGCTGAGCCAGTTCGACAACGCGTACGTCACCGTTGCACCCGTCGCATACCGCGTGCGATCGTCGTGATTGATGTTCTCCGTGGCGGCAAGAAACGGGTTGTTCTGGCCACTGTAGTTCCAACTGACCTGCTTCCCTGCCGCGTCACGCGTGTGCTGTGCGAGGGTGGCGAGGTCCACCTGTCGGCCCATATGGGCAAAGTCGGAGACGAAGTTGCTCTGGTCGAAACCCGTCCCCGTGCGGTTCTCGCCCCGATCGACGAACACCATGAGGTCGCCCGACACACTGAGCCGCGAGCTGGCCTGCGAGCTTCCTGTCAGTAGAGCGGACCGGTGTGTGATGGAACTTTGTGGGGTTATTCCGCTTGTCTTGCGATTGCTGACTGCGCCGCGAAACTGGCCCGTCTCGTTGGCTCCCTGCACGGACGCGTTGGTGGCGAGTGTTGACCCGTCGACGAAGAAGTCCTTGACGTTGGTCGGAGCGGGATTCCAGAGCCGAACGTCGGCCCGGCCCGCCGCGACGTAACTGGCCTGGAGCATTGGCGAACCGTCTAGTGCCGGGCCCCAACTCTGGTCCGTGGCGTCGTTGATGCCGCCGCCCTTGCCGTCGAAGAAGGCGAACTTGCCGCCGAGTCCCTGTCCGTACGCATTCTGATAGCTGGGAAGGCGGAAGATCGATTCGGTGGTGTACTGCTGGCTGACCGCAACGTCGAAGCCATGCAAGCCGCGCGCACTCTTCGTGGTCACGAGCAGCACGCCGTTTGCGGCCTGGCCGCCGTAGCGCATGGCAGCGGCGGGTCCGCTGAGCAGGCTGACGGAGGCGATGTCCTCGAGATTCAGGTCGTTGACCCCGCCGCCGTAGTCGAACCCACCAAGTCCTGAGCTCTGGGCGGCATTCGTGATGTTGCTGTTGTCCATCACCACGCCGTTCAGCACCAGAAGCGGCTGGGTGAGCCCAACGATGGAGTGTGCTCCGCGAACGAGCATCGTGCTCGTTCCGCCCAGGGTGGACGTGCTCGAGACCTCTACACCGCGGAGTCGGCCGGCGAGCGCCGTGGGTAGATCCACCGGCCCCGCACGATCCATCAGTGCCGTGCTATCGACGGTGGGCAGGAGAATCAGGGAGCTGGCGCGCGCGGTTCGCGAGGACGTGGGTGCGGGCGCTCCGGAGAGGACGGCGCTCGTTGCGGGTCTTGTTTGGGCGGACGCGGGCGCCGAGGAGGGCTCCGTCGTGCGCGGCTGCGTGGGAGTGCCCGGGGCTGACGGCGCATCGCCCGTGGCGAGCTCGAAGTCCTGCACCAGCGCGCCTCCCACCAGCACGATGGAGACCGACTGCGAGCGGAAGCGCAGATACTTGACCGTCAGGGTGACGGTTTGACCCTGGACGCGAGCGGACGGTATGATGAAAGCATACCGCCCGTCCGCGTCGGTGGTGCCGCCGAGATCGAGCTGGTCGACGCGGACGCTAGCGCCGCGAATCGGCATGGAGGACGCGGACACGTGTCCGCTCAGAGTCACGGCTGCCTGAGCCGACGCGACGGCGGGCAGCGCCGCCATCAGCAAAAGGCTCAACGCAGAAAGGCCGCTGGTGCGACGCATCATCAGCTGTCTTGACCTCGAGTAGAAAAACAGGTGGTACTCATGTAGTGCCGCGTGAGTGCGGGCGGCCTCAAAACAAGGTGCAGCGGACGTGCGAGCAGTTCAGGCGCAGACGCTCATGGTGTTACGCCCGTAACGATGAAGCGGGGCTGAATGCGCAACACGGAAACACTGTCGGCCAGTTCGCCGACAGAATTGTCACCCCAACACGCGACTGATCCGTCCAGCGTGGTGGCGCAGGTGTGGTTGAACCCTGCACTAATGGTCTTGAACTTCAGCGTAGTGGCGACAGGCACGGGGTTGGCTCTGTCCACGATGGAGCTGTCACCGAGTTGGCCGACGCCATTGGAGCCCCAGCAATACGCGCTGCCATCGGCGGTGAGGGCGCATGCGTGCACGCCGCCAACCGCAAGCTTGGTGAACGTTGGTGTTGCCGTCATGAGGCGCGGCGCCGTCACCGTGGTGGAACCCGTCACGAAGAGGTTGCCCCAGCAATACACCTTCCCCGTGGTGGCGAGGGCACATGTCCAGTTGGTGCCGGCACCGATGGCTGAATACGAGATGCCGCCACTCACCGCAGTGGGCGAGAGGCGGTTGATAATGGTGCCATCGCCGATCTGGCCGTTGGGGTTCTGCCCCCAGCAGAATGCGGATCCATCGGCGGTAAGCGCACACGAGTGCCCCGTACCGCTGGCGACGCTGACAAATTGGAACCCACCATACACGGGTGCTGGCACGAACCGAACCGCGTTCGTACGGTCGCCAAGCTGGCCGACCGAATTGTCACCCCAGCATTGCACGGAACCGTCCACGGCGAGCGCACAGTTGTGTTGCAGGCCGGGTGCGACCTGGCTCCACGCGAGCTGGCTTTGCAGGGCCGTTGGCACCAATGTCGTCTTGACCTTGCCGGTGGTGTCCACAAGTGCGTTGGTGCCCCAACAGTAAATGCTACTTGCGGTGGTGACGCCGCAGAAATGGCTGGAGGTGGAGGGGCTGCCGGTGATGGAGAGGAACTGCACGGTACTCTTGGTGGGCGTCGGCGCTGCCTTGTTGAGCGTGGTGCTGTCGCCAACATTCGGCTGCCCGCCCCAGCATGAGACTGTGTCGCCGGTGATGATCGCGCAGCTGGCACCGCCGGCCGTTGCGATCTGCTTCGGTATGTAGTGTTGCGGCGTCCCGGTTCCGGTCGCGTGCAGCGTGATGGTTGCCTTGTCCGACGTTGCGATGAGCTGCTGGTCGCCGGGGATGTCGCCCAATGTCCACACGCCGGGCGATGCCGAGCCGTCAGCACCCGTTGAAACGGTCTGGCTCACGAGGCGGCCGCCCGAAGTCGCGGCAAATGTCACGGGAACACCGAGTCGCGGCTTGCCCGCGGAGTCCACGACCTTGACCGACGGATTCACCGGCAGCGCCGAGAGGATCAGGCCAGTCTGTCCATCTCCAGCAACGGGAATGAGCGCGGCGAATGTCTTGATGGAGAACGTGGTGGTACTGGGGCTGACAAAGGCGTAGGGCACGCTATCCTGTCCCACCACCGTGGCGGTGACGGTGTTGGTGCCGAGGGCGTTGCCGAGGGTCCATTGTGCCGCGGCGACGCCGGATTGATTGGTGAGCGCGTAGGTGGGAGAAACGGTGCCTCCCCCACCCGACACGACGAATTTCACGAGGGCACCAACCGGCTTTCCCGCGCGATCGTTGATGAGCACCTTCAGCGAGTCTGCCACGGCGCCGGGCGATGCCGCGGGCGGTGGTGTGAAGCTCGATTGCGTGATGGACGCGGGGCCCAGCCATACGACGTGAACCTGAATGCCCTGCGAATTGACGCCGAGCGACGACGCGATAATGAAAGTGACGCCGGTGTCGATTGCTGTCAGGACGCCGTTGGCGTTGATGGTGGCGACTGTCTCGTTGACGCTTCGCCAGACAACGGGGACGACGATGGTCTGGCCGTTGGTGTTCAGAATGGTAGTGGTCAAAGGCGTGTGCCACCCTCGCTCGAGCTGGAAGGAGCCACCGTTGATGCTGATGCCGCCGACCTTCTGGCTGGTATCGACCGGGATGACGGCACTACCGCATCCGCCAACCGCGGCGATGACGAGGAGAGCCTTCAGTATGAGGGTCCCGCAGTTACGCGTGCGACCGATTGTCACGGATTGAGCACTGAGCCGACCAGGCGACATGAATGAGGTCACGCTTCGAAGAAAAGGGGGCAGGCGCACGACACAGGGGCGCCGGTTTGGACGAATGCTTGGACTAGCGGATCGCGAACATCGTACCGGGGTACGGCAATTGAAATAAAACTCGGCTCGGGCGCGCTTCGTTACCGCTGGTTCGGGCTACGATGTGCCCATTCGTCTGGGCGATTCGTCATATCCGTACTACACCTCAGACGCCGACCCGGTTCGTGCCGTCACGGTACAAATCAATGAGGCGTGTTTGGGGCCATTTGTCCCAAAATCAAAGTATGGCATACCGCCAGAAGTGACGCGCGAACGCAGCATTCTGTTGCGTGCGTGCAGCACCAACTTCTGTATGTGTACGTTTCTTGTCAGTCGACCGATACTGGCTGTGACCTTGATCGCGGACAAATTCTGCTCGGAAATGTAGCTCGTAAAGGTATTGTCGATCCTCTTCTCTATAGTAGCGGGCGAAGTTCACTCGTTATAGTCTGTCTCTCCGATCGTCCAACGGCGTCACCTCGAGCCGATTCGTCAGCTCAATTGCAATGAGAACCGCACCATGATGTCTAGCGAAGTCTGGCGTAGAGCCTTTGGGATTGCCGCAATTGGCCTGATAACCGTTGTCCGCATCGGATCAGGGCAGACCGCCCCGGTCAAGCAGGCAGCAACCGTCAAGGATCAAGGCGGGGAGGGGGAGACGCGCGCGCAACTCGAGGCCGAGGCAAAGAAGGCCGAGGAGCAGCATCGGGCGTCGGAAGCCTGGATTCTGAGGACGCGGCTACAGAAGGGTGATTTTCAGGACGGCGATCGGATCGTCGTCAAGGTTCTTGGCACTGCGAGCCTGACCAACGCAATGCAGGCAAACGACACGGTGACGCTTCGCGCAGGCAAGTTGCTCCCGCTGCCGCAGATGGGCGAGGTACCGCTGGATGGGGTGTTGCGCTCCGAACTGTCCGGCAAGGTGTCGAGTCATATTGCGAAGTTCCTCAACGACTCGAGCGTCAGGGTCACGCCACTGGTTCGTCTTGCAGTACTTGGTCAGGTCAGGACGCCAGGATACTACTGGTCCCAGGCCGACGTGCTCCTGAGTGAGGTCGTCATGAAAGCCGGTGGTCCGTTGGCCAACGCGGATGTCGGCAATATGCTCATTCGGCGGGATGGCAAGGTGCTCTGGAATGCGCAGGATACACGCACTGCTCTCAGCGACGGATTGACCGTCGACCGGCTGCATCTGCGCGCTGGCGATGAGTTGTATGTGGACGATATCAAGGGTGGCATTCCATGGCAGACGATCCTTCAGATCGCCGGGCCGTTGCTCACTGTTGCTGTCACGTTGTACCGCGTTAACCACTAACGGCAGATGTGGGTGTAGTTGTTGGTCTGATCAGTGCTACCGTCAAGCAATTCTTACGTGGGGTCGCCCGTTATGCGAGAAGATGGAACGTCGATGCAGTTGGTAGCGCCGTCACCATTGGTGCCTGCCGTACCGCCCGAAGGGTGGGGCGCTGGGCCGACATTGGCTCCGCCTACATCGTCCTTTGAACGGCCCGCTGCCGCCATCCGGCGTTACAAGTGGTTGTTCACCGGCATCGTCCTCGTCGCGTCAGCGGCGGGCGCCGTTGCCACGAGATACGTGAAGCCTGACTACGAAGTGAACGCCACGCTGTGGATCGCGTCGCAGACTCCGCAGGAAGCGGGTGGGCCAATTCGGTCACGTGAGTTGTTGAATCCAACCGCCTGGGTGGATCTGCTGCGCAGCTATCGCATCGTGGATGCCGTGGTGCGCCAGCTGGCCCTGTACGTCAAGCCGAACAAGGATGACGACGCGGCGCTCCTCCAAGGGCTCACGGTCACGGAGCGATTCTTCCCGGGCGACTACACGCTGAAGATCGACAAGAAGACTCGGCACTGGAGGCTCACGCTTGCTGATTCGCCGCAATCGGACAGCGGCGCGGCCGGTGACTCCATCGGGCGTCCGATGGGATTGGCGTGGGCGCCTGCTGCCAAGGCCATCGCGAAAGTACCGGATCGGGATGTGAAGTTCACGGTCGAGCAACCGCGTGAGACGTCGGGCGAATTGAACAAGCGCCTTCTGGCTGTGCTTCCGCCCAAGAGCAACTTCCTGAACCTCACGCTCACGGGCACCGACCCAAAGCTCTCCGCTCGGACGTTGAACGCACTGAGCAACGAGTACGTGAAGGTGGCCGGCGAGTTGAAGCGAAAGAATGTGTCCGAATTTGCAAAGATTCTCGAGTCACAGCTCCAGTTTGCGGAAGCCTCGCTGAAGGACGCGGAAACGTCACTTGAAACCTTCCGCGTCCATAACATCACCTTGCCTGCGGAAGGCGGCCCCGTGGCCGCCGGCACCGAGGAAGCTCGCCTTCCGGTCATGAAGGCGTTCTTTGACAAGAAGATTGAGTACGACAACGTCAAGCACGATCGCGAGCAGTTGGAGCGCGATCTGGCCGGCGCTGCGGCAGGCACGCTTCCCTTGGAGACGATGCTGACCGTGCCCAGCGTTGCCGGATCGATTGGCGGTGAACAGCTGAAGTTGTCGTTCAGCCAGGTGTACAAGCTGCAGGCCGACATCAACACGCAGCGTCAGGTATTCAAGGATGAGTACGGGCCGCTGAAGGACATGATCGGGCAGGTCGAAACGCTGAAGACCAAGACGATCCCGATGCAGGCGAACGAGCTGCTCAAGCAGCTCAAGGATCGCGAAGCCGATTTCGACAAACGTATCGGTACGGCGTCGGAAGACCTGCAATCGATCCCCGCTCGTACGATTGAAGAAATGCGGCTTCGTCGCGCCGTGGCAGTGGACGAAGGTTTGTACCAGAATCTGAAGTCCCGCTATGCGGAGGCGCAGCTCTCCGAAGCTGGTGCGGCTCCGGACGTGAATATCCTTGACTCTGCCGTTACGCCGAAGAAGCCGAGCAAGAACACCGGTCCACGTATCCTCGCCGTCGCGGTGCTCGGCGGCCTGGCGTTGGCCATTGGTGTGGTGATTCTGCTGGACGGGGTGGATGGACGCATTCGGTATCCTGACCAGGCCTCGAAGGACCTGGGGCTGTCGATCACGGCGACGGTTCCCGAGTTGCCGAAGGGAGGCCAGCAGACGCCGGAGCAGATTTCGCAGCTCGTGGAATCGTTTCGAACTATGCGAATGAACGTGATGCACGCCGGGGGGGGAGGGGGCATCTCCATGGCGGTGTCGAGTCCCTCGCCAGGCGATGGCAAGTCATTCATCTCGTCCAACCTGGCCATGTCGTTCGCTGATGCAGGGTTCAGGACGCTGCTGGTGGACGGCGATACGCGTCGTGGGGCGCTGCATGAGATGTTCGGGTTGCCGCGATCGGCGGGCCTCACCGATTTTCTGTCTGGCGAAGTGGACCAGCAGTCGATCATTCATGCGACGGGGCACGACAACCTGTTCCTGGTACCAACGGGCAACCTGCGTCAGCGGAGTCCTGAGCTTCTCACGTCGCCGGCTCTTGGCCGGTTGGTGGCAGATCTCAAGGCACGATATGATGTATTGATTTTTGACACACCACCGCTTGCGGCCGGTATCGACGGCTACGCGATCGCCGCTGCAACCGGTAGCTTGCTCGTCGTGCTGCGTATCGGGCAAACCGAAAAGCGGATGGCGGCAGCAAAGTTGCTACTTGTGGATCGCCTGCCGATCAACGTGATTGGGTCGGTGTTGAATGCGGCGCCAACGAAGGGAGAATACGAGTACTACGGCTATGTGAGTGGCTATGGTACCGAAGGATTGGAACCGGGCCGGCAGGTGGCACAGATATCGTAAACGGGCGCTCGTTTCTTGCTGGACTGGCGCGGCGAATCAACCAGATCCGCCGCGCTTTTCTTTCCCTTGGTCTGGCACCGAATTTTAGCTTGTTGCAGTCGCGCCGATTTGTGTTGGATCAGAGCAACAACGACGCATGGACAAAATGACCGTCGCCGGTCATGATATTTCGCAAGTCGTTGTAATAAAAAACGTTACGTGGAATGGAACACGAGAGAGAATTGAGCACGCGGACTGCATTGGAGCTATCTGCAAGCGAGAGCGGGTTTGATGAGCGCTCAAAGTGCGACAAACGGTTCGACGGAGGACGTTTTACTATGCAGGGAGCGGTTTCTGCGGCACTTGAACTTCCAGCTACGACCCGCCGACGGTCAAATCGTCTGGATCGCGTGTCGGGCTCGAATGTGATCGAGATTTCGCGCGACATGGATGTGATCGCTGATATTGTCGTTGACACGACGGTGATTGAGAACGTATTGCCGGCGGAGCGCTCGGAGATTTTGAGCCGTGTCGTAAACGTTACGATCGCCCTCGTTGCGGGCTTGTTGCTGTCCCCGATCGTTCTGCTCATTGCATTGGCCGTCAGGCTGACGTCACGTGGCCCGGTGTTCTATTCCCAGGTGCGTGTTGGTGTTGATCGTCGCTTCCGGCACAACACCGAGTACGATCGTCGTGGATACGATCATGGCGGCAAGCCGTTCATGATGTTCAAGTTCCGCACGATGCAGCAGGATGCTGAGGCGGATGGGCGGGCGGTTTGGGCGGCCAAGAGCGATCCGCGGGTCACGACGATCGGTCGCATGCTTCGCCGGACGCGCCTTGATGAACTCCCGCAGCTGTTCAACGTCCTGCGTGGCGACATGAACATCGTTGGTCCTCGCCCGGAGCGCCCGACCATTTTCGCCGATCTCCGCCGCAACATTCCCGAATACCCGATGCGCCAGCGCGTGAAGCCGGGCATCACGGGCTGGGCGCAGATCAACCAGGCGTACGACGCCTGCGTGGAAGACGTCCGTCGGAAGGTCCAGTACGACCTCGAATACATGAAGCGCCAGAGCCT
Organism: bacterium; assembly: GCA_040003455.1. Lineage (GTDB taxonomy): Bacteria > Gemmatimonadota > Gemmatimonadetes > Gemmatimonadales > Gemmatimonadaceae > AG11. The sequence continues at coordinate 27,616 of JBDUCM010000009.1, read as the reverse complement.
TGCGCACGACTTGCGGATCATGACCATGACGCTGCCGGTCATGATCTTCCGAAAGGGCGGTCTCTAGCACCAGACGTCGCGACCAGACTCGGTCGCGATGAGTTGGAAAGGGTGCCATTGCAGACTTCAAGCAGCGGGAACGCACGGCGAGCTGGCTCGCCGGCCGCGTTCCCGTTTCGTTTGCTGGCGCCCTTCACGCAACGAGGCGGCATCTTCGGTCACCGACGGGGGTATGCTCGGGAAGAGACGATCTGCGCAGCGAATCGTCTACCTTAAAGGGGTACCGGCCCGCTGAAGGTCCGCGGGTGCAACGGCGGTGCGTGGACGCGGTTGACGCGGAAAACATGGAGGCGCCACGGCCCGGCGCAGCCCCGATATGATGGCTCATTTGAACGGACACCGCATTGACGGCAACGGTCAGTCGTAAATCTCTCGCTGCTGCAGCTTCCGCGAATCAGCGCCTCGCCAAGGAGGCCGCAGCCGTAAGCGGCGACAACACGAATCCGTTCTTCGGCGTCGACTGGAGCCCGTCGTACGTCGCGTTTCTGGGCTACATGCTCGCCATCATTTCGTACAAGTTTCCGATTGGAGCTGCGTCGATGGCGGTGGCCATCCTCACGTTGCCGTTGGAAAAGCGTCCGTTGCGAATGCCTCCGCTGGCCGCACTTGCATTTGGGCTCGTGGCGTGGGGCGCGGTGTGCTTTATCGGGACGCAGTATCCCGTCGAGGGACTCACAGGCATTACCGAGTTCGCGAAGGTGGGCGCCATCATCTTCGTGGCGGTCAACGTTCTCAGCTCCCGCGCACGAGTGCGCGCCTTCCTGGTGGGTACCCTGATCGTCTTCGCGCTCTTCCCCATTCGCGGCGCCCTGATCACCTGGGCGACCCCTGGGGGTACCGCCAACGACGGACGCGCGATCTGGGTTTTCACTTACTCCAACCCGAACGATCTCGCATCATTCTGCCTGCTTCAGGTATCGTGCTGTCTGGCGATCCTCGCGATGGAGCGCAAATGGTGGGTGAAGCTGGGCACGCAGGTCTCGCTCGGACTGCTCGTGCTACTCATCGTGCTCACCGCGTCGCGCGGCGCCCTCATCGCGCTCGTGGCCACGGGGGCGATCCTCGGCTGGAAGTACGTTCGCCGGATCACCGTTACGCACGTACTCGTGATGGCGGCAATGGTTACCCTCGTCGCCGTCGTGGCCCCGCAGCGCGTGTGGGATCGCTTCGCGACGCTGAAAACGGCCACCAGCAGTGACGCGGAGCTGTTCGATCCCGACGAGTACGATCAGCAGCGTCGAGCGGATCAGGGATCGTCCGTCCAACGACTTGCCATCTGGGACGTGGCGCTGGGCATTATTTCAGAGAATCCGGTCCTGGGCGTAGGGTTGGGGACGTATCCACGCGCGCACCAGGTCATGGCACGTCGACAGGGATACAGCCCAATCGCGCGAGGTCTGCGCGATACGCACTCCACGTATCTGAACGTCATGGCGGAAGTCGGGATACCGGGGTTCTGCATTTTCATGGGTATGATCGTCGTTACGCTCAAGAATGCGCGGCGCGTCCGCCGACAGATGGAGGCGAGATACCCCGCGCTCTCGCTTCAACTGTTCAATGCAGAGGTGGGATTCTACGGCTATATGGTGGCCGGAATCTGGGGTTCCTACGCGGCTGTCTCTCAAACGCACATTCATCTCGTGACGATCTACGCGCTGACCGAACTGCTCGCGCAGGAAGGGGGCGGGCCAAAACAGATCAAGCGCGGCAAGCGCGTGCAACCGGTGGCGCAGGTTGCGGCCAATCTGTCGGGAGCAACCGCGTAGGTGTGCGGCATTGCGGGGTACGCCGGCTGGCGCCGCTCGAAGGAGGCCGCTGAGGCCGAGTTGACGTTGATGTGCGGTGCGATTCGGCATCGTGGTCCCGACGAAGAAGGACATCACGTCGGGGAAGGGATCGCGCTCGGCATGCGTCGCCTGAGTGTGATCGATCCCGCTGGCGGATCGCAGCCGATCTCGAATGAGGACGGCACGGTGCACGTCGTCTACAACGGCGAGATCTACAACCACAACGCGTTGCGCGCGCAGCTTGGCGGCCACCATGTGCTCCGGTCCCGTACCGACACCGAAGTCCTGGTGCATCTCTACGAGGAAGACGGCCCGGACATGGTCCAGCGCTTGCGCGGGATGTTCGCGTTCGCGATGTGGGACGACAAGGCGCAGCGCCTGCTGCTCGCCCGAGACCGGCTGGGCATCAAACCCTTGTACTACTGGCTCACGGACGACGGCATTGCGTTCGCGTCTGAATTGAAGTCGTTCCTTGCGCTGGAGCATTTTCCGCGCGAACTGGACACCACAGCAATTCACGAATATCTCGCGCTGGGCTACGTCCCGGATCCCGCCTGCATTTTTCGCGGCGTACGCAAGCTCGCCCCCGGCCACGTTCTCACGTGGAATGCGCAGTCCGGCGCGGAGATCACGCAGTACTGGACCGCCATCCGCCCGGAGACGACCGTCACCGATGAGCGCGAGATCATCGAGGAATTGCGCCGGCTGATTGCCGACTCAGTGGAATCACACCTGATGTCGGATGTGCGCCTTGGGGCATTCCTGTCAGGCGGTATCGATTCCTCCACAGTCGTCGCGCAGATGACGCGGGTATCATCAGCGCAAGTGGAGACCTTCTCGATTGGTTTCGAGGAACGCGAATACAACGAGGCACCGCACGCCGCGCAAGTCGCGAAGGCCCTCGGCACGAAACACACGGAACTGATCGTTCGGCCCGATGCCGAGGCGCTGATTGAGGAGCTTGTCGAAACGTTCGACGAACCGTTTGGCGATTCCTCGGCGCTGCCTACGCTCCTCGTATCACGGCTCGCGAGGGAGCACGTTACCGTGGCCCTGTCCGGCGACGGCGGGGATGAGCTGTTTGGCGGATATACGCGATACGCCGTGGCAGAAAACACCGGCGAACTCATACGTCCGGCGCGCAAGTTGGCACGTGCCGCCGCGGTCCGGCTCTCCCACGCGACGCTCGGCCGCAACAAGCTGCTGAACATGTCGCGAGGACGGCGCGGGCAGTATGCGGCTACGGTCGCGCAGGCGTTGCCCATCAACGAGGGCGGGGCCGTGCGGGAGATTGCGGAACAGCACTCCATGGATGTGCTGCTCGACCGCTGGTTCGATCCGGCGGCTGATCGCGATTTCCTCACGCAAATGACACTCGTGGATCTCGCCAGCTACCTGCCCGGCGATATCCTGACGAAGGTGGATCGCGCCAGCATGCGCGTCTCGCTCGAGGCACGCGTGCCACTGCTCGACCATCCCCTCGTGGAGTTCGCGGTGGCGTTGCCGGGTCATTTCAAGCGTCGGGACGGCACCGGAAAGTGGGTGTTGCGAGAGGCAATCAAGGGATTGGTACCCGACTCGGTGTTCACGCAACCCAAGCGAGGGTTTGCCGTGCCAATCAAGCATTGGTTCAAGCACGAGCTTCGCCATCGACTAGATGCACTCCTCTCCACGGCCCGCCCCGTCTACGAGTTCGTGGATCACGAAAGCGTCCTCCGGTTGGTTCGGGAGCACACCACCGGGCGCCGTGACCACAGTCATTTTCTGTGGCGCATCCTGGTGCTCGATCTGTGGCTGTCCGCCTTGCGGGACGCGAGTACTCGGCGAACCTCCCCGCGATGACTGAGCTGATCGCGGCGGAGGCTTATCCACACGCCGCAGACGGAGGTGCTCGTGTCGTCGCAGCCTGATCGCGGGCAGGACACGGACAAGCCGATTCGTGTGTGCCTGGTGGGTCCTTCGATGGACATTCTCGGCGGGCAAGCGGTGCAGGTGTCTCGCCTGCTCCGTCGGTTGAGCGAACTCGAAGGAATGGAGATCGGGTTCCTCCCTGTAAATCCACGCCTACCCGGTCCGTTTCGGGCATTGCAGCGCATCAAATATGTCCGCACCGTCGTCACGTCTGCGGCGTATTGGACATCGCTGCTCACGACGTTGTGGCGCTACGATGTGGTGCACGCCTTCTCGGCATCCTATGCGTCGTACCTCCTGGCACCGTTGCCGGCGATGATCGCGGCTCGTGCGTTCGGGAAGCGTGTGGTGCTCAATTACAGGAGTGGAGAAGCGTCTGATCACCTCGCGCGTTTCCCGAACGCTCGGCGTTCCATGCGTTTGGCAAACGAGATCGTGACGCCGTCGGGATACCTGGTCGAAGTGTTCGCACGGTTCGGCCTGCACGCGCGGGCGATCCTGAATTTCGTGGATCTCGACGGCATCGACTATCGCGAGCGGACGACCATTCGACCCGTCTTTCTCAGCAACCGAAACCTCGAGGCCCTGTACAACGTCGCGTGCACTCTGCGGGCGTTCGCCATCATCCAGACACGCTTTCCAGAGGCCGTGCTCACGGTGGTGGGCGAGGGGGCCGAACGTCCCGCACTCGAGCAACTGTCGTCCGAACTGTGCCTGAAAAACGTGACCTTCGTCGGCAAGATCCCACCGCAGCGCATGCGCGAGTTTTATGGCGCCGCGGACATCTACCTGAATTCACCGAATATCGACAACATGCCGAACTCGGTGATCGAGGCGTTCGCCTCGGGAATTCCCGTCGTGACCACCGATGCGGGGGGCATCCCGTTCATCGTCAAGCACGGTGAGACGGGAATGATGACCCCAAGCAACGATCATGTGGCACTCGCGGCATCAGCACTCTCGCTTCTCGACTCACCGGAGAGCGCTCGCGCGCTGGCCGCTCGTGCGCGCGCCGAGTGTCTGCAGAAGTACGTGTGGGAGGCGGTCTCCGTGGAGTGGGCGAGCTTGTATCGCGGGCTGATGCGTGCGAATTCCAGTGTGGCGACCGGTCCGGCTCAAGCTGCGGTCCCGGGCGAACGATGACGGCCGTTGGCGACTGGCGGTTGAAGGCAATCCTTCGGCGGTTCGAGAAGCTCAAGGGACGCTCCATGAGCGAGTTGCGCGAGCGCACCGCACAGGCGTTGGCATCGGAGCTGGAGTATCGGGGCCTGGCGACAACGATTGGCGAGCCGACGGACCAGGCACAGTGGTCGCTGCTGGATGCATCGCGAATACCTGGAGAAGGAAACACCGCCACGCGCCTGCACGACCATTTCACACATCGTGTAGTCCCGTCCTTCTTCGCAGGGGTCCGCGACGGCTCGAGTGCGCGAGAACTTCAGTCGCCGCGCTGGTCGTCGCACCTTTCGCAATTGATCGCCACTGCGGACCGCATCCTCTCCGGCCAGTTCGATCTGCTTGGCCATCGTGATCTCTCGTTCGGGTCTCCGATCGACTGGCATCTGGATCCCGTTGCGGGCAAGCGGGCGCCACGGGTGCACTGGAGTCGCATCCCCTACCTGAACGCCGAGATCATCGGCGATCACAAGGTGATCTGGGAGCTCAACCGACATCAGCACCTGATGATCCTTGGTCGGGCGTATCAGGCAACAGGCCGCGCGGACTACGCCGCATGCTTCGTAGCGCAGCTGTCGTCGTGGATGGACGCGAACCCACCGAAGGACGGTGTGAACTGGGCAAGCAGCCTCGAGGTCGCGTACCGCGCAATCGCGTGGCTCTGGGCGATGGAGCTGTTTCGCGGCGCGCCGGAACTGACTCCGGCGGTGCTCCAACGGCAGTTGAAGTTCTTCTATTCGCACGGGCGCCATCTCGAGCGATACCTCTCAACGTACTTCTCGCCGAACACGCACCTCACTGGTGAAGCGCTTGGATTGCTGTACCTCGGGACGATGCTGCCGGAATTCAAGCGCGCCGCGCGCTGGAGGGCACTCGGATGGGAAATCCTGGAGCGCGAGTTGATTCGGCACGTGCACACTGATGGCGTCTATTTCGAACAGTCCACGTACTATCATCGGTACACGGTTGACATCTACCTCCATGCGCTGATGATGGCCGAGGGCGGCGGAATGACCGTTCCGGCGGCGATGCGAGATCGTCTCGGGCTCGCGGCGGCTGCGCTCGCGGATTTCACCCGTCCGGATGGCACTATCCCCATCATCGGAGACGATGATGGGGGGCGCTTGGTGGCACTTGAGGACCGTGATTGCCTGGATGTCCGATCGACCTTGTCGGCTGTGGCGGTCGTGCTCGACCTGCCGGAACTGGCCGCGGCTGGAGGCGAGGCGGGCGAGGAGCTCTTGTGGCTGCTCGGCCCGGATGGCGTCCGGCGATACGATGGGTATCGCGGAAGGGAGCCGGGGCACGGGTCGCGCCTGTTCCGCGAGGGTGGTTACGCCATCATGCGAGACGGGTGGGGGCCCCTCACCAAGCACGCGACCATCGACTGCGGCCCGTTCGGCGCCATGAACTGCGGCCACGCGCACTCGGACTTGCTGTCCATCGAGGTGTCGGTAGCGGGCTGCGCTATCATCGTGGATCCGGGCACGTATACGTATACGGGCTCTGCCTTCGAGCGCGACCGCTTTCGGCACTCCGCCGCACACAATACGGTGAGCGTGGACGGGGAGTCTGCCGCGGTACCCTCGGGGCCGTTTTCATGGGCACAGCGGACCAATGGCGTGGTGGAGAACTGGTGGGCGGGTGCGCTCACGGATCGCCTCGTCGGCAGCCACGGTGGATTTTCGCGCCTGCCGGATCCCGTGACGCATCGGAGATCGGTACTTTTCGTCCGCGGCGACTATTGGATCGTCGTTGATTCCATCGTCGGACAGGGGGATCATGAGTCGGTGGCGCACTTCCAGCTTGCTCCCGGAGCAACGGTCGCATCGACAACGTCCACCACCGCGTGGATCAACGCGGAATGCCAGGGCGCCGGGAGTGGGCTATTTTTCGGCGTCGCTGGAGATGTGGACGCGCTCGAGTGGGGAGAGGACTGGGTTTCTCGCGCCTACGGGGTGCGGACGCGAGCACCGCACGGCCGGGTCATCGCCCGGGGCAGCGGCCGCCGAGACCTGATCACCGCCCTGATCCCCGCGGCCGCAGGAATGGCCGTTTCCGTGGTAGAGGTGCCAGTGAATCAGGGACGTGCAGTGGTCGTCAATCGTCCTGATATACGTGATCTTGTTCTGCTCCGGACGGCCGATACTGGATTGGTGCGTCTGGACAGTGTCGAAATGCACGCGGATGCCGCATTCGTTCGGTATGCAACGGACGGCAGTGTCAGCGCCGTGGCGCTCTATGGGACCGACGCGACCATCAGCCTGGATGGGATGATGGTTCACGGGTCGGGCGCGGTGGAAGCAGTGCGTCGAGTGGACGGATGGGCCATCACTGGCGATGGTCGAGTGGACGTTGGAGCGTAGCTGGGAAAGTGCGGTGCGGCGCGTCTCACGCGTCGACGGGCCATCAACTGAATCGCGAGGTCGAGTCAATGTGCGGCATCTGTGGAATTGCGCTTTCTTCTCGCTCGAGCGCTGAGGTACAGCGCTCGACGATCGAGCGCATGCGCGATGTGATGACACATCGTGGGCCGGATGGCGCGGGGATGTATGTGCAGGGTCGGATCGGTTTGGGGCATCGCCGCTTGAGTATCATCGATCCCAAGGCGGGGCAGCAGCCGATGGCCAGCGATGACGAGGCCATCCAGATCGTGTACAACGGCGAGGTCTACAATCATCCGGAGATCCAGGCCCGGCTGGAGTCGGAGGGGCATCGCTATCACACGCACTGTGACACCGAAAGCGTGCTGAAGCTGTATGAGCAGCACGGCGTGAAGACGCCGATTTCTCTGCGCGGCATGTTTGCGTTCGCGATCTGGGACCGCCACAAGGAAACACTCTTCCTCGCGCGCGATCGTTTCGGTGTGAAACCGCTGTACTACGCCGTCACGCCGGATGGTTCGCTGTATTTCGGTTCGGAGATCAAGTCCATCCTCGCGAGCGGCGCCGTCACGGCGGCGCTCGACCAGTCCGCACTGCCGGAGTATCTCTCGAGTCACTCGACGTTCGGTGAAGGCACGATGTTCGCCGGCATCAAGCGACTCGAGGCAGGGCACACGCTGCTGTGGAAGGACGGCGATATCTCCATTCAGCCGTACTGGGATCTCAGCTTTGCGCACGAGGGCGAGGACAAGCGCGACGATGCGGCAATCACGGAGCAGTACGGCACGATGTTCCGTGACGCCGTCCGCATGCGCCTGATGTCCGACGTGCCGCTCGGCACGTTCCTTTCCGGCGGCATTGATTCAGCAGCGATCACGGCCACGATGGCGGGCCTGGTTGACGAGCCGATTCGCACCTTCTCGGTTGCGTTCGCCGAGCGGGAGGCGAACGAACTGTACTATGCTCGGCTGGTGGCGAAAAAGTTCAAGACAGAGCATCGCGAAGTGATGGTATCGCCTGAGCAGTTCTTTGATGCCTTGCCGCAGATGCTGTGGCACGAGGACGAACCCATTGCACATCCGTCCAGTATTGCGTTGTACTTCGTATCGAAGCTGGCGCAGGAGCACGTGAAGGTCGTACTCACCGGCGAAGGCAGCGACGAAGTGCTCGGGGGCTACAATCGCTATCGTGCCACCATGTACAACATGCGATTCGGTTCCACCTACGAGCGGATGTTGTTCAAGGGAGGACGGGACCTGGTACGCGGCGCCATCGAATCGCTGCCCAGGCGGTCGCGTGTCCGGCAGAAGCTGTCGCGCACCTTCTTGACCCTGCCGGCGGACATGACATCCCTGTTCCTCGACAACTTCTCGGTGTTCTCGCGGCAACGGCAACACGAACTGCTGTCGCCAGCGCTCCAGCAGGCATTGGGCGGGCGGTCGTTATATCCGTCTGCCGAGCGTTACTACGCGAACAGCGATGCGAAGACGCTGCTGAACAAGTTGTTGTACACCGACATCAAGACCTATCTGCACGAGTTGCTCATGAAGCAGGATCAGATGAGCATGGCGGCGTCGGTCGAAAGTCGAGTGCCCTTCCTGGATCATCCGCTCGTGGAGTTTTCCGCGCGCATGCCGGAGCGAATGAAGGTTCGGGGGATCACGACGAAATACGTGTTGCGACAGATCATGACCGGTGTGTTGCCGCCGGAAATTCTCACGCGTGGCAAGATGGGCTTTCCCGTTCCAGTGGGCGCATGGTTTCGCGGCCCGTACCGCCACGTACTGGACGAGTTCGTGCTTGGTCACCGCGCCACAGAGCGCGGGTTGTTTGATGTCGCTGCCGTTCGCCGGCTCGTCCAGTCACATACGTCTGGCGAAGCCAATCACTTCGAGCGGCTCTGGTCGCTCGTCAATCTCGAGATGTGGCAGCGGATGCACCTCGATGGGGAGCCGATCGAGGATCTGCGCTCAGCCGTCGCAAGGCCACCCGCCGCTGCATCGTACGCTCTGTCCGCGTAAGCCCCCCATCTTCTCTGAAATGTCCAACTCAGTCAGCGTCTTCGGTCTCGGTTACGTGGGTTGCGTGAGCGCCGCCTGCCTCGCGCGTGAAGGAAATACGGTCGTCGGTGTGGACGTGAGCCGCAGCAAGGTGGACATGATCAAGTCCGGCACGGCCACCATCGTCGAACACGGCATCGGTGAGCTCGTGGCCGAGATGGTGAAGTCGGGCAAGCTCACGGCGACGACCGACGTGGCGGACGCCGTCATGCGAACCGAAATCTCCCTCGTCTGCGTGGGCACGCCAAGTCAGGCGAACGGCGGGCTGGATCTCGCATACGTTCGGCGTGTTGCCCAGGAAATAGGCTCCGCCCTGCGGACGAAGGATGCGTGGCATGTGGTCGTCATCCGCAGTACGGTGCTGCCGGGGACGACGGCCGATGTGGTGACGCCGATTCTCGAGGAAGCATCCGGCAAGAAGGCGGGCAAGGACTTCGGCGTTTCGATGAATCCGGAATTCCTGCGCGAGGGTACGTCGATCAAGGATTTCGACGATCCGCCGTTCACGGTCATCGGCGCCGAAGACGATCGCACGGCAAAGACCGTGGCGTCGCTGTACGAGGGACTCTCTGCTCCCGTACGAATTGTGCCGCTGGCCGTCGCGGAGATGGTGAAGTACTCGTGCAACTGCTTCCACGGCCTCAAGGTGGCGTTCGGCAACGAGATCGGTGCCATCTGCAAGGCGCTCAACGTAGACAGTCACGAGGTGATGCGGATTTTCTGTGAGGACACCAAGCTCAACATCGCGCCAACGTACCTGCGGCCCGGCTTCGCGTTCGGCGGATCATGTCTGCCAAAGGACCTGCGCGCGCTATCGTACCGCGCCCGTCAGCTCGACATCGACACCCCTGTGCTCGCGGCCACGATGGCGAGCAACGAAAAGCAGATCACACGTGCCTACGAGATGGTGCGAGCAACCGGCTCAAAGCGCGTTGGAATCCTCGGTCTGGCCTTCAAAGCCGGCACGGATGATCTGCGCGAGTCTCCGATCGTCACGCTCGTGGAGCGGCTGATCGGGAAGGGACTGCAACTGGCGATCTACGATGGCCATGTGTCGCGTGCCAACCTCATTGGCGCCAATCGCGAGTACATCGAGAACGAGATTCCGCACATCTGGTCGCTCATGCGGAATACGGTCAAGGAAGTCGTGGACTTCGGCGACGTCGTGGTCATCGGCAATGGAACCCCGGAGTTTCGGGAGATCCAGCCGCAGCTGCGCGATGGCCAGATGGTCGTGGACCTTGTCCGCGCGTTCGGATCGCGGACGTCGGATGGTTCATATCAGGGAGTTGCCTGGTAGCATCGGCGATTTCCCGCCACCCTCGATTCGGATCGATTCAAGCGAAAAGCGCCCACACCGCTCAGGTGCGGGCGTTTTTTTCGCGCACGTCATCGAGGACGTCCTCGAACTGCCGGGACACCGCCTCCCACGAGCACTCCTCTTCGACGAGACGCAACGCGGAGGCGGCAATGGCCTCTCCACGTTCGGGATTGTCGAGGAGTGCGATGCACTGGGCGGCAAATTCCTCCGGCGTGTCACCGACGAGAATATCTCGACCCGGCTGGCAGGCCAATCCCTCCATGCCCACCTCGGTAGAGACCATCGGTATTCCGGCAGCCATGGCTTCGTATACCTTCATGCGCGTTCCGCCGCCGATGCGAAGCGGCAGGATGGAGAGGCGTGAGCTCCAGAGATACGGGCGCACATCGGGCACCGTGCCGGTGACCGTGATGAGCGGATCAGCCTGCGCGAGCGCAAGCAGCTTTGGGTCGGGCCGCCGGCCAACGACCGCCACGCTGCAGTCGGGCTTGTGCTTCCGCAGAAGTGGAAGGATCTCCGCGGCAAACCACAGGATGCCGTCCACGTTCGGAAGCCAGTCCATCGAGCCGACGAAGACGAAGTCGGTCGTCTTCCCGTAGGTGCCCGGATTCCGGAAATACTCCACGTCCACGCCTGTGGCCACGTCGGACACGGTGTCGATACTGAACATGTCTCGCATGCGCTGCGCATCCAGCGGCGATACGGCGATGACGTGCGCACTCTCTCGGCAGATCCGTTCTTCGTACCGTCGCATGCGCTTCGCCTGGAGCCCGTAGAATGCGCGATGGGCGGCCGTCCGGGCATGTGCCGCGTGACGCTCCCAAATCGTCGTTTCCACGTTGTGCTGAAAGAGCACAGAACCTCGAAGCGTTGGCATGTTGACGCCGCTGCCGGCGAAATCGCAGACCACGGCATCGAAGTGATTGCGGTCCAGCAATTCGGTGACTGTCCGCAGGAGCTGGCTGGAGTAGTAGCGGTTTACTGTGAGGGGCAGGTTGGACAGGAGCAGGTGATGCGCAACCTGGGTAGCGATCCTCGGCGAGTGTCGCGAGGGTACCTGGTGCGGGATGGGATAGGCTTTTGTGCTATAGGTATGGGCCATGTCCCGTCCTTCCGTGGTCGTCGGGTCATCCAGTGCTGCGTAGTGCACTTCGTGGCGCCGATGCAACGGCTTGAGAATGCCCATCGTGCGGATTTGACCGCCGCGCTCCGTGGGATGCAGGAAGAATTGATTGACCCACAGGATTTTCATACAGAGGTAGGCGTCGAGTAGGATGATGGGATTTCGACTGCATGACGAACGTGGGACTACCGCTGAAAGTATCGGCTGCGTTACTGGCTCGTGCAGCAATGTGTGCGGCACTGTGCGGCACTGCATGTAGCTTGCGTCGTGAATTCGAACGTCGACATTTGGCGTTCGACAAAGGTCAGGCGGTGGGGCAACTGGAGCAAGTAAACGGAGGCGTGCAGGGAATGCCTGTCATGATCGGACCAAACTCCCGTAGGACGACCGGTCACTCGCGATCATCGTGCGTGACGACCCGTGTGCGGTCGTGACGATGTCAGTGGTGCTGTGCGGCGCGTTCGTGTTCTCGATCCTGTGGACGCTCGCCTTCTATCCGGTCTGGTTGGCGTACAAGGCAAAACGGGCTGGCCATCCCGTGATCTGCGGCCCGTTTGAGCCCGCCATCACAGCCGTCATCCCGGTTCACAACGGTGAGCGGTTTCTGGCCGCGAAGCTCGAGAGTGTCCTGGCCTCCGACTATCCCGCTGACAAGTTGGACATCCTGGTGTTGTCCGACGCCTCATCCGACCAGACCGATGCGATTGCCGAGGGGTACGTCGCCTCGGGACGTGTCCGCTTCATGCGGCTGCCACGTGGGGGGAAAGCGGCCGCACTGACCCAGGCATGGGAACACGTGGAGCGCGAGGTCATCCTGCTCACCGACGTGCGCCAAGCCCTTGAACGAGACTGCGTCCGGCTCCTTGTCAGTCGTCTCCACGATTCATCCGTTGGCGCAGTGAGTGGAAGCCTGAAGATCCGGCAGGGAGAAACATCTGGGGAAGGCAGCACCGGCCTCTATTGGCGCTACGAGAGCTGGATCCGCCACAATCTCAGCCGAATCGACTCGATTCTCGGCGCCACTGGCCCAATCTACGCCGTGCGGCGGTCCCTCGTGCGACCGCTCCCCAAGGGCTGCATCCTGGACGATGTGTGGCTCCCATTCCAGGTTGTGCTCGCAGGGAAGCGGGCCGTCCTCGCGGAGGATGCAGTGGCATGGGACTACCCGACGAGCCTCAACTCCGAATTTCGGCGAAAGGTGCGCACGCAGGCGGGCATCTATCAGCTCTTCAGGCAGGAGCCACGGCTGCTGAACCCCCGCAAGAATCGGCTGTTCTGGCCCTTCATCATGCTGAAGCTCGGCCGGTTGCTCCTCCCGCACCTGCTCATCGCGACGCTCATCATGAGCGTCTTCCTGCCAAGCCCGTTGAACCTCATCGGTCTGTCACTTCAGGCGCTGTTCTACAGCATGTATTTCGTGGACACCGCGCTACCGGAAGGGTCGCCGTTGAAGCGCATCTCCGCGCCCATCGCCGCCTTCATCGTGCTCGTCACGGCGGCATTCTTCGCGCAGTCGATTTTCTTCAACGATCCCGCGACCCTGTGGAAGACCACGCAGGTGCGCGTGGTGAAGGCGCCCGAGTAGCAGCTCGCCGACAGGCCCACAGCTACGGCTTGGCACCGGCAACCGCACGCATGAGTGCGATGAAGTCCACGCCGGGATTGGTGCCGTCGGTTGCCTTCTTCGCGAACGGACTTTCGGCGGTGAGTGCGAAATTCTCGGTCTTGGTATCGGTGAATCCCACTGATTCCACACGACCCGAGAGGTAGGTATTCGACGGGTACTCGTAAGGCGCCGGCGCGCCGATGAGGACGTTCCCGCTGAACAGGCCATCCGGCGCAGCAGCAGCGAGACTCGCGAGGCCCACTGGCTTGCCGGGCGCCTTGGCGCCCAGATCGCCGTGCGATACCACGTTGTTACGGAAGATCAGCCGTACGATTGGCCCGGTCTCGAGTGACAGGAACATCGACTTGGTGAAGCCCGTGTTGTGCGTGATGGACAGGTCCGTGACGGCGATGCATTGAAAGAGGGCAGAACTGTTGCCCCAGCGGGGCGTGCCGACGTCAATGAACAGGTTGTTCTCGATCGCAACGCGCTGCACGGGCCCATCGATGCCCGCGACATTCACGCCGCCCGCCGCGCCGCGAATGATGTTGTAGCGCACGGTCACGTCGGTGGTGGGCAGCTTCTGTGAGTTGTTGACCTTGAGCAAGAGCGCAAAGCCGGCCTGTGCATTCTCCCATGAGTTCTCGAAGACGTTACCCTCCACGAGAATACGCTGGCCGATCTTCAGTTCGAACAGATTCTTCATGAGCCACAGGCTGCCGTCATAATTGGGCTCGCCCTTCTTCCAGGACAAAGGCTTTGCGAAGTAGTTGTGCTTCACCTCGATGTCCGAGGGAACCTGATTGGGCACGGACGTGGTGCTGCCGCCGATCATGACGTTTTCGCCGGACCCCTCCAGGTAATTGTTGACAATCCGGTATGGGCCGGGCCCGTTGTACGCGATGATAGCCTGGGCATCGTTGTCCTTGGTCTTGCAGCCCGCGATGTAACTGTCCACCACGGCGCTGGCGCCGCTGTGCAAGTCCACGCAGTGCTTCACTTCGAGCGCGGGACCAGCGTGGATGTAGCTGCGGTCGATAATGAGATTCTGCGGGATCGCGGCGAGGGTGTTCTGCGTCGAGTTCCCGTCGCCAAGGCGGACGAATCGCTGAAGGAACGTGACGGAAGGCGCCGCGGAGATCTCGAGTCCGGCAAGCCGCCAGCCAGCGGTTCCTGGCGCCGTGCCGAAGACGTGCGTCTCGTTCTGCACGCTGAGCACACGCGCCATGAACCTGGTGTCACCCGGTGCAACCCGCTGCCCTTCGGGCAATGATGCCAGCGCGGAGCTGCGCACGGTAATGACCGGCCCCGCGCCGGGAAGGCGTGTTGCACCTGCCTTGACCGGCAGAACAAAACTCCCGGCGTACGTGGCGCCTGCCTGAAGGACGATCTCGTCACCGGGTTGCGCGCGGTTGAGCGCGGCTTGCAGATCGCCCGCAGGTGGAACGACGATCGACTTGCCCTTCATGGCGGGCATCCGTGTGTCGAGATAGATGCGTGGCAACTCCGGCTGCGGTTGTTGCTGATCGAGGCCGATGGACGATCCGCGTGAACCCTGGCTCCCGTTAAGTGTCGGCGCCAAAGCGAGCAGCAGCATCAGGACGGAGCTTGTGCGAGCATGCATGGATCGACCGGAGAAGATGTGATCACCAACCGATTGCCCGCGCCGAGCTCAGACGACGGATCAGCGACGGCGGGTGGCGGCAAGCCTCGTGTAGATCTGTTCGATACCGGGGAGGACACCGGCTGCGGTGAATTGTTCACGAGCCATGCGCTGGCCCATCGCACCCATCTTCGTCCGCAGGTCTCCATCCAACAGGAGCCGTTCCAGCGCGGTCGCGAGTGCCCCGACATCGCGGGCGGGGGTGAGGAGCCCGTTCACCCCGTCCGTCACGGCGTCGGGCACGCCGCCCACGCGCGTGGCAACGACCGGGCGCGCCGCGGCCATTGCTTCCACGATGGTATTGGGGAAGCCTTCGCTCAGCGAGCATAGTACCGACACGTCAAACAACCGGTGCGGATTGGGCAGGTTCGGCTGGCTTCCGGCGAAGCGAACGATGCCGGCGATGCCGAGTTCCAATGCCAGTCGTTCGAGATTTGTCTTGTCGGGGCCCGTGCCCATGAGCACCAGCACCAACTTCGGGAACCGCGGCGCAAGCACCGCAACCGCGCGGAGCAAGGTCGGATGGTCCTTGATGGACCGGAGGCTTGCGAGAATACCGACCACGAGCGCGTCGGGTGCCAGCGCGAGCTGTTCGCGCATTCCAACCACCCAGTCATCATCGGGCAGCTCGAACGCCTGCTCGTCCACGAAGTTCGAAACGACCACAACCCGGCTCCGGGGCACGCCCGCCGCCACGAGCGCTTCACCGACATACGTGCTGTTTCCCAGCACGAGATGCGCGAGCTTGTACGCGACGCGGTTCCCGATGCTGTGCGACAGGCTCATGGTGTCCCATCGACGGCTGGCGATGACGCCCGGCACGCCAGCGACACGAGCCCACGGCACGGCGAACATATTGGAATACCGGTCGTGCGCGTGGACGATGTCGGCAGGATTTCGCCGCAGGAAATCCACGAACCGTCGACCCTCGGTGATCATGCTGGGGCCGCGAATGCTCGTCGCCGGAAACACATTGATCTTCACCCCCGCCGCCTCGAAGCGCGTTCGCAGCGGTCCGTCGGTGCGCAGGACGGCCATGGCAACCTCGAACCGCGAGGGATCGAGGTGCTCGGCAAGCCGCAGCGCGTTCATTTCGGTTCCGCCTACCCCGAACGCATCGAGGCAGAAGACGATCCGCAGCGGCTTGTCCGTCATGCCCGGGACGGTCGGTCGAGAAATGGCGCTGGCGACATGCTGCACACTAACCAGGCGCCGCCGGTCAGGGAACGATCACGTTTACGATCAGGCTGTTGATCATGTCGAGGTCCGCCCCGGGATCGCGCCCCTCGCTGCTTCGACCCTTGTATGTGCTGGACGAAGTGAGCCGGAAATCATTGGTCCCCAGGTTGCTGAATCCCACGGTCGTGGTGGTGGTGGGAAAGAAGTTCGCCGTGGGATACCCCGCGCCGCTCGCGATCACCATCACGTTCCCGATGAAGTAGCCGGTTGGCGAAAATGCGGCCAGCGTGGGACTTCCCGCGACCGTACCGCTGCCCTTGATCCCCAGCGAGCCGCCGTGCACCACGTTGTCGCGCATGGTGAGGCGCGGAGCGATCGCACCGCCAGAGAAGAAGAGGGCCGAGTTGGTCGGACTCATGATCGTGTTATTCGCGATCGTCACATCTGAGGGGTCGCCGTTGACGAGCACGCCGTAGCCGGCGCCGTCGAACTGTGCTGACGCGTTGATGTTCTGGAACACATTGTCGGTGAACGTGAGCCGGCGTGCATGGATGTCGGGAAAGGCGTTGTCGGGCGAGCCCGACACGACAATGGCGCCGCCGATGTTGCGCACGAGGTTGTATCGGAACGTGTAGTCCTGCGTAACGCACCACGGACATGCACCCACATTCGACGTCTTGAGCGCGATGGCCGTGCCCACTTGGCCGTCCTGCCAGTTGTTCTCGAAGAGGTTCCCCTCGATGAGTACCCGCTGCGAGTTCTTGGACTCGTAGAGATTCTTCACCAGCCACACGCCCTTCCAGGCGGGGGGCTTGTAGAAGTGATTGCCGCGGATCTCGATATCGCTGGGCACGAGATTGGGTACACCTGGGTCACTGCCGCCCCACAGGATGTTCTCCGCGGAGCCTTCGAGATAGTTGTTGGTGATCTTGAACGGACCGGGCCCGTTCCATCCCATGATCGCCTGCGCGTCGGTCCCGTTCACCTCGTGAAAGTCGCTGAGGTACGAATCGATCACAGCCGACGATGCGGAGTTGAGCGCGAGCCCACGGCGTGCCTGCGCGGTCGGTGCGCCGTGTACATACGAACGATCGAGCACGAGGTCGTGGGGAATGGACGCGATCGTTGTCTGCCCGTTCCCACCATCGTCGCCAAAGCGTACCAATCCAGTATTGACCGTTACGCCGGGGGCGAACGTGACTTCCACGCCGATGATACGAAAGTGATGTGCCCCCGGAGCCGTCGCGATCGCACCAAGGTTGGTGTTGCTGAGGATCTTCGGAAGGTTCACCGTTGCGGCAACCGTCGGCGTCATCCGAGCGCCCTGCGCAGGCATGCCCGTGAGATTCTGCGGGCGAATGGTGATCCACTTGGTGCTGGTCGTGTTCTTGTTCGGCAGGATGAAGTTGCCGGTAAACGACGCGCCATTGGCCAAGGCGATCACATCACCCGGCTGTGCCGAGTTCAGCGCATTCTGCAGGTTACCGCCGGCATTCACGCTGATGATCACGCCGCCAACATCGGGCGCCGGCGGCGCCGCCGTGTTCAGGTAGACCTGCGGCAACGCGGCGAGATTTTCAGGCGCGTGACCAACGGTGTTCACGGTGATCGTGCCGGTTACGGTTCCGGTCGTGGCGGAGATGATCACTGATGCCGGTGTACCCGTCCCGACGGCTGTAACCACTCCGGTCTGAGAGACGGTAGCCCTGGTTGGCGCGTTGGAACTCCATGCCATGAGCGCGTTCGGCACGACGCCGCCGTTTACGTCGAGGATGGTCACGCCCAATTGTGTCGTCTGCCCGAGCATCAGCGACGGTGTCGCGTTCGAGAGCGTGATGCTGGCGATGGGCGGCATCGACACGGTGATGAATATCGTCGCCGTTCTCCCTTCACTCGAGGCGACGATGGCCCCCGATCCAGGGCCAATGGCGGTAATGAGTCCGTTCGCATTCACGGTCGCAACGGCCGGCGTCACGTGCGACCACGTGAGCACTCGGCCCGTCAATACGTTGCCCGATGTGTCGCGCAGGACCGCTACGGCTTGTGTCGTGTGACCCGTCACGAGGGTATTCGTACCTACCGACATCGTGACCGTCTTCACGGGAGGCGGAACGACCGCGACGGTAACCGCGCCCGTCGTACCGGAGTTCGCCGCAGTCACCGTGGCGGTGCCAAGGGACAGCGCCGTGATGATGCCGAGGGAATTGACTGTCGCGACGCCGGAATTCGAACTGGACCACGTTGTGGGCGCTACTGTCGTCACAACCGTCCCGCCGGCATTGCGCAGTGTGGCACCCGCCTGCACGACATCGCCGGGACTCAGTGTGTCAGGATTGGAAAGATTCGCGAGAACGGTGACTGTGGCGGGCGGCTGAGTAGTGATCGCTCCCACCTGCATGGACAGACCGCCCGTCTTGCCGCCGCTGGTGGCAGAGATGAGCACGGTGCCGGGTGCCACGCCAGTGATCACGCCACTCGGCGAAACCGTCGCAATGGTCGGATCGGTAGTGGACCAGGAGAACGACGGTCCAACCAGCACGTTGCCGTTGGCATCGCGAGGTACGGCGGCTGCGGCAATAGACTGGCTGGGGCTCAACGTGGGAATCATCGCGCTCACGGCGATGGTTGCCACCGGCAGGGCGGAGTTGCTACCGACGGTGAGCGGTGCACTACCACTGACACCGCCGCTCGACGCCGATATGACAACCGAACCGAGCGATATCGCCGTAACGACGCCAAGTGGCGAGACGGTGGCGACCGTCGGGTTAGAGCTTGTCCAGAGGACAGAACGGTTCGAGAGCACCGCACCGACCGCGTCCTTGATGGTCGCGGCGGCTTGCGTTGATTGGCCTGCGGCAATGAGCGCGCTGCCAACCGCTACCGCCACTGACCCCACAGCAGAGGGCGCGACAGACACTACAACAGTCGCAGTGCCGGTGACACCGCCCACCACGGCATCGATCTTGGTGGTTCCGGGCGTGATGCCGATGACGACACCGGTGCTGGACACGGCAGCAACGGCAGAGTTCCGCGTTGTCCACGAGACCGGACGCCCGCTGAGAACCGTACCGAAGGCGTCCACGGGTAGCGCGGCAGCGGCAACGGAGTCGCCCACGAAGAACGCTGGCGTCACGGTGACGCTCACGGCGTTCACCGGAATGGGCTTCACGTTGATGGTGATGGATGCGCTGATGCCGCCGGCAGCCGCGGTGATGGTCGAGAAGCCAATGCTGCGGCCGGACACCAGGCCCGTCGCGGAAACGGTGGCAACGGTGGTGTCGGAACTGGTCCACACCACGGCGACGGACGTCAGACTCTGCCCAGAAACGTCGCGCACGGCAACGATCAGGTTGACCGTCGTGTTGATCGTGAGATCGGGCGTGGCCGGCGGAGCAATGACGACTGTTGCCGGTATGTTGGACGAACTGCTCGACACTCCACCATTTCGCAATGGAGACGTCAGCTCGCCACTGCTGCACGCAAGCACGACGGTCATCAAGGCAAAGGCACCACGTTTCAGCAACGCACGCATTTCACTACCTCTGAAGCTCAAACTGACTGAACCATCCGCGTCGGCGCGCGTCGCGCCGTCCGAGACATCGAACGGACACCAGCGAGCTTGACCAATTGTTCGACTGATCGTGCGACTGTGGAGGGATCCTGTCTTGCCGGGATACAGCGGAGGGGATTTCCAACCAACCGTACTGCGCCATGATGCGGAGCGATGGCGACTCTAGTTAAGATCGGATTGTGTGGCCAAGATCTTCATAGGTCGGGCGCAGTTTGCACAGCAGGTTGCATAGCAGGTTGCATATCGGTGTCATGCAGCCGAAATTTCGGAATGCAAAGCGGGATGCTGGTGTCGCTGAAAAATTCAGGCGATGCAGGCAGGCTGGACTTTGCGGGGTAATACTAGGACGACGCACTGCCCAGGTCGTTTCTTTGCTACAGAGGTCGTTACGCGTCAGTAGAACAACGGACGCCAAACGATCCACGGCATTGCCCGCAGGTGCGGGATGCGAGAACAGAACTTGAGCTTGGTTGGGAAATTATCGATCCCATCAGTCAAGTGCTGTGTCCGCCATCACGGCGCTGCTTTTTTCCCCGAAGTGCCCATCACAACGCGTAAACGGCCAACGGCAGGGATGCTCTTGAAGACGAGTCTCGACGGCGCGGTACGAAAATGACAAGCGTGTCATCTTCGGAACACGCTCCCCTGCCGGCGGCAGGGTATACGGCGCTGTACTACGAATCGCCGTTTCCCGCGACCGCCGATGCGCCGCGCGTCATGTTGATCATGTACAATTTTCCGCCAGATCCGTCGGTGGGCGGCCTTCGCTGGCAGGAGATGGCCCGCCACTTCGCGCAGCAAGGCTGGGCCCTGGACATCGTGACGCGCGATTTCCGCGGTGTAGCCGGGCTCGACCGCGCGCGCCTGGAGCGCCTTCCGCAGGGATGTCGGGTCTTTTCGGTGCCCAGTCGTGAGCCGATACTTGGTCGCGCGCAGCACATCATGTGGCCAATGCTTCGCCGCCTGCTGCGCGAGCGTCGAAGCACACCGGGCCTGGATTCGCTGACGCCGCAACAGATTTCCCAACAGCGGGGACGAGGGCACGCTCGACGTGCCTATCTCGCCTGGGTTGAATTCTCACGTGACGGGAACTGGGCACGCGACGCTGCCCGCCTCGCCGCGATCATCATGCGAGCGGGCAACTACACCGCCGTGATCAGCTCGGGCCCCCCTCACATGGCACACGAGGCGGGACGCCTTGCTGCCCAAAGGACGGGGGTGCCGCACGTGCTGGATATGCGTGATCCATGGAGCCAGAATCAGTTCCTGCCGGAAGCGATCGCCAGTCCCCTCTGGATCAACCTCGCGCGGAAGTTCGAGAGCAGGGCGGTGGCCGGTGCCGCGCTGGTGACGATGAACACGGAGGCCGCGTGCAAGTCACTACGCCGTGCCTATCCTGAGTGCGCGGACAAGATCGAGGTGGTTCGAAACGGGTGCGACGATGAGCCACTTCCACCGCCTCGTCGCGACGGCTGCTTCCGAATCCGATTCGCGGGCTCCATTTACATGGACCGTGATCCGCGAATCGCGTTTCGCGCCGCCCACACAGTGATCACCGAGTTCGCGCTCACCCCTGAGCAGTTTCAGATCGAGTTCACCGGCGCGGCAAACATGTACGCCGGCCGGCCCACGACGCTGCTCGCCGAAGAGGAAGGCATCAAGGACTACGTCCGCGTGGGAGGGTTGCTCCCCCGCAAACAGGTAATGGAGTACCTGGCGGGCGCGACCATGCTTCTCAGTCTTCCCCAAGGCAGCGATTTCGCTGTACCCGCCAAGATTTACGAATACCTGCGATTCCACGCCTGGATGCTCGTGATGTGCAGCCCGGAGAGTGCGACCGCTCAGCTACTCGTGGGCTCGGAGGCGGATGTCATGGATCCTTCGGACACCGACGGTATCACGCGAGTTATCCGCGAGCGCTATGAACAATTTGCCAGTGGCATTCAGCCAGAGCCGATCGGCCGTGATGGCCGGTTCGATCGAGCGACGCAGGCAAGGAAACTGATCGCCCTCATCGGACGATGCTGCGGCGCGAACGCCGTCGCATCGGCGAACTAGCGGCCGACGCTACCGGGCCGACGTGGCGAGCATCTGCTCGCCCGTCCGCAGGCTCGCGCTCTTCGGCTCGGACGTCTCGTCACCCGTCTTTGGGAGCACGCGCTGGACATCAGCCAGCAAGCGCACGCCTACGGATTCTCCGAGGGTCTGCGCGTCACGGTACGCACGCTCGAGCGCTGCGGGATCCATCAGGTTCGCCTTGGGCACATACACCACGATGCGGACAAGCGCCTCTTCGGTGTGTCCCTTGAGCGCCGCGTCGCGAAGCAGATTCCACTTCACCGCGTATTCGCTGGCAACCACCCGCCCGCGTCCCTGATACCAGTAGAACACGAGTGCCTGTGTAACGCCGTTCTTGAGCAGGTACTTGTTCACCACATGGCGGTTGCCCGCCACCGTGATGGCTCCGGTGTCGGCTCGCAGGATCTCCCAACCAGCACCAGGCAGGCAGTTACGAGGGGAGTGCATCGTATGTCCCTGCTGCTGCCGGTCGTAATAGCCCACGTACGTGGTGAAGGCCGCAGTGGAATCCTTGCCGTCAAACGTCCAGAACAACCGTGCCACATAGTCGGTCATGCCGGCGACCTTCTTCTCTTCCTCGCCGATGACCTGGTCCTTGACGTTGTAGCCCGTCAGCTCGGGCAGCACGGTGGACAGCGGCGCTGCCAATGGTACCTCGCGCTGCGATCGGGTGGACCACACGAGAGCAAACCCAAGCAGCAGCAGCATGGCGGGCAGGTACCGCCGGAGGAAGATCTTATCCATTGGCGGCAACACTGACGGGGACCCGTGGCATGAACCGCTTCTCGATGCTGGATCCGATCCACGCGACGACGCCCATGCACGTGAGCGAAACGAGGAACAGAAGCCACCCCTCTGTAATGTGCATGAAGCCCTTGCCGAGCGCCGGGTCAACGAAATAGACCAGAAAGCCGGTGAGGAACACACGGAATCCATTGATCGCGACGGCGATGGGCACCGCGAGTACGACGAGGATCACTCGAGTCGCCGCCTTCTGGAGAAAGAGGCCGCCGAGCAAGACAGAGAGGCTCAACAGCGCCGTCAGCGAGCGCAGCCCGCTGCATGCTTCCGTGACGAAAAGTTCGTTGCCGGGAATCCGAATGACGTTGCCGGTGAGTCGCACAGGCACGTCACGCATCTTGAGCAGCGCCGCGCCCATCTGCGATGCCTTGAACTGAAGCGGCAAGGCCATCGCCTGTGTGATCAGCTCAGGCAGCGGAATGGCCAGGCAGCCGAGCGTGAACGGCAGCCACCAATGCAACAACTGGCGGAATCCGTAGTTGTAGACAGTGAGTCCGCCGATGGCGAGCACCACCGACGCACGCATGGTGAACAGCTCCGCGGCCAAGCCGGCCATGTATCGCGCCAGAATGGCCACCACGATCATGGTGAGGCCAAGGGTGGGGCTGGGTCGTGCGTCTTCGCGGATGCCGCGCGTCCATGCGAGCCAGATGGCAACCGGCGCCAGCAACAAGCCGTGGCCCGCTTCGGGCAACACCCACCAATCGCGCACCAACAGGGCGATTGGCTGCGAAAAGAGCAGGGCGAATGCAATCGTGGTGAGCGTCGCCGGAAGCAGTTCCTTCGCGCCAGCGCGCGGGTCGACGCGAAGCGCATCGATCCGGGTACGGACGGCCGCGAACTGACCGGTATACCCGACCCCCGCGTTTGCACCGACGTGGGTCATGGCGACACGATGTGCTGAAGCATCACGGTTTCCGGAGGTGACGTGCTTACGGCGAGACAGACGCGCCCTGCTCAGGGCCAGGCAGGCGCGTCACGCAGATTTGGTTCGGGCCAATGGCAGCAAGGGAAAGGCCACCGATTGGATAACATAAACATCTATGGAGCAACGACTTGCGTACGGCCTAGGTGATGAACCGACCCTTTGCGATGCGCACCCGCCACACTTCTCGTGGAGGCCGCGCGTCAGGATCCACGACGCACGGTCTCCGTCAATTCTCTTGTAACTCTTGTAGCGGTCTAGTGGGCAAACGTTCCAGTGCCGGACAACGAGACGACCGTCGCCTTGCCTGCCCGGGTCTTCGAGGTCGCATTTCGAGTATCGACCACCAACGCCGCGTTATCCACCACGAACTGGAAATCGATGGTCTTGTGGTCCGTCACGATCACCACCACATCGGCGTCGGCCAGCGTCGCCGCACTGAGTTCCACACTGTGGCGGAGCTTCGGTGTCACGCCAGGGGCCGGGGCGTCATGACCGTCGTCCTCGCGAATGGAGGTCACGTATGGGTCATGGAAGGTCACCGCCGCACCCTGCGCCTCGAGCAGCCGAATAACGTCCAGCGCGGGGCTCTCGCGCACGTCGTCGATGTCCCGCTTGTACGCGACGCCAATAATCAGGGCCTTGCTGCCGTTCGTTGGTTTCTTCACCGCATTGAGCGCGTGCGCGACCTTCTCGACGACATAGTTCGGCATGGCGGTGTTCACCTCACCAGCCAGGTCGATGAAGCGCGTCTTGTAGTTGAGCGAGCGCATCTTCCACGCGAGGTAGTGCGGATCGAGCGGAATGCAGTGACCACCAATGCCGGGGCCCGGCGTGAACTTCATGAAGCCGAAGGGCTTCGTTGCAGCCGCGTCGATCACTTCCCACACATTCACGCCAAGCTTGTCGCAGACAATCGCCATCTCATTGGCCATGGCGATGTTCACCGAACGGAAGGTGTTCTCGAGCAGTTTCACGAGTTCGGCCGTCTCGGTGGACGTAACCGGCACGATGGTATCGATACACGAGGCGTAGAGCGCCGTGGCAACCTCGGTGCAGGCGGGCGTAATGCCGCCAACCACCTTGGGCGTATTCTTCGTGTGATACACGGGATTGCCCGGATCCACCCGCTCGGGACTGAACGCAATGAAGATGTCCTTGCCAACCGTGTAACCGGCCGACGTGAGCAGGGGCAGCACGACTTCCCGGGTGGTGCCGGGATATGTGGTGCTCTCCAGCACGACGAGCAGCCCCGGATGGGCAACCTTGGCGACGGTCTCCGACGCGGCCTGCACGTAGCTCATGTCCGGATCCCGCGTCTTCCCCAGCGGGGTCGGAACGGCGATCGAGAGCGCGTCCGCAGGCTTCAGCTCCATCGCGTCTGTGGTGGCCCGGAAGTGTCCGCTCTTCACGAGGGCGGCAACCTCCGCGGCCGGCACGTCCTGGATGTGCGACTCGCCGGAATTCAGGAGGTCGCACACGCGCTGGCTGACGTCGAAGCCAATGACGGTGAAGCCCTCCTTCGCGAATTCGACGGCCAGGGGGAGCCCTACATAACCCAGTCCAATGACGCCTACAGTCGCCGAACGGTTGCCAATGCGGGTGAGTAGCTGGTCTTTCATCTGGGGGTCTGAGTAGTCGAGGTAAGAACGGTCCGCACCCACGGGACCGAACGGGGCTCGAGGACTGTGGGTTGGCTGACACAATATAAGGTGGGGCGTCAACGGCAGTCGCCTCACACCTTGACGATTGAACCCCGCCGCCGGGCACCTTCTGACGACTGGTGGATATATTCCACCGTATGATTCGCAACGACAAGGAACTCATCGTGGTCGGCGACCGCGTCCTCATCAAAGTCGAGGAGGGCGAGGAGCGCACGAACGTCGGCCTCTACCTGCCATCCACCGCCATTGACAACCAGGCTGTGCAGGGTGGCACCATCATGGCCACCGGCCCCGGACAGCCGATGCCGAGCTTCGACGCTGCCTCCGGCGAGGAGCCCTGGAAGGAGCCGGCGCGAGAGACACGCTTCGTCCCCATGCAAGCACGATGCGGCGACTACGCATTGTTCTTTCGCAAGGCATCCGTGGAAATCACCTTCGAGGGCGAACGCTTCCTCGTCGTACCCCAAGCGGCCATTCTGGCGCTCGTTCGCGAGTAGCGGGCCATTCATCGCAATTCCATCCCTCCGAGGCACAGCCCCATGTACGATGAACGTTTCGTTACACCAATGCGACAGGAACTCACGCGGCTCGGCATCGAGGAGCTCCGTACAGTCACGGAAGTCGACTCGAAGCTGAAGGACGCAAAAGGCACGACGCTGGTCGTCGTCAACTCGGTCTGCGGCTGCGCCGCCCGCAATGCCCGCCCGGCCGTGGCGTCCGCACTCCAGAACGCCGTGAAGCCCGACCAGCTCACCACGGTCTTCGCAGGGCAGGACATCGAGGCCGCCGCGCGCGCGCGCAGCTACTTCACGGGCTATGCGCCGAGTTCGCCGCAAATCGGCCTGCTCAAGGACGGCAAGCTCGTGTTCATGCTCGAACGGTATCAAATCGAAGGACGGAGCGCAGCCGAAATCGCCAATGATCTGGTCGGCGCCTTCGATCGGTATTGCGCCGCCTGATTTCTACGCGGTTCGCAGCGACGTGAACGTGGCGGGCATATCGGTCCAACCGACATGCCCGCCAGTTTACTTTGGCTCAGCCGCATACCGACCGATGCTTGATGTGTCAGCCTCGTCCGCTGCCGATGGCATCGTCAGCAGTCGACGATGATACGGTCATCACGCCCACCCTCCCCGCCGTGTCCGAAAAACGCATCGCCCGCATCCCGTCGCTCGACGGACTGCGGGCGATATCCATCGCCGCTGTCCTGATGGGGCATCTGGCGGGAACCCAGGGGTTTCCGCCGGTGCTCACATCAGTGCTCCGCAACGGCTATGTGGATTTCGCGGCCCTCGGTGTCACGGTGTTCTTCGTCATCTCCGGCTTCCTCATTACCGGACTCCTGCTCGCCGAGGAGCACAAGACCGGCGGCGTGAATCTCGCACGATTCTACATCCGCCGAACGCTGCGCATTGTGCCCGCTTATGCAGCGCTCCTCATCGTGGTGGCCGTGCTGGATAGTCGCGGTATCATCTCGGTGCCACGCGCGGATTTCGTGCACGCCCTCACGTATACGATGAACTACGAATCGGGCCGCACCTGGTACCTCGGGCATCTCTGGTCCCTGGCGGTCGAGGAGCAGTTCTACTTGCTGTGGCCAGCCGCATTCGCGTTCACCAACCTCAAATGGTCCACGAGAATCGCGTTCGCGGTGTTCTGTCTCGTTCCATTCATCCGCCTTGGTGAGGCCACGCTGTGGCCCGGTCGCGACGCGACGATCTTTACCACGTTTGAAACCGCGGCGGATGCGCTGGCCGGTGGCTGCCTGCTCGCGCTGTCGCGCGACGCACTATTCGCGCGACCCAGGTATCGCCGACTCGTGGAGTCGGCGTGGGCCATTCCTGCACTCCTGGTGGTGGGCCTCGCCGTCTCGGCGCGTTTCCGGCCCGCGATCGTGGTCGGCCACTCGATCGTGGTGTTTGCCGTGGCGGCCGGCGTTGACCGATGCGTACGCCATCCCGATGGCGCCTTCGGCACGTTGCTCAATGCGCGGCCGGTGGTGTTCGTCGGAACGTTGAGCTACTCGCTCTACCTTTGGCAGCAGCTCTTCCTGAATCGCGGATCGGACGCGCCGCTCGCGTCGTTTCCCGCCAACATCGTTTGCGCCACAACGGCGGCGCTGTTGTGCCACTTCCTGATCGAGAAGCAGGCCCTGAAACTGCGATCGCGCGTAGAGGGCAAAACCCCTCCACGCGCGATGACGGCGGAGTCCGTGAGCTGACGGCCTGGCAGGTGGCGCGTACAACCCGGCAAGATTTTCCGGAAGGTGTGCTCGCATCGCGCACACGTCATCCGAAAGTTCCGGA
>JBDUCM010000209.1:0-7767 GCA_040003455.1 bacterium | reverse complement strand
GGAGGATTGGTCGAAGCTGTTATTTGCTCTTCCTCTGTGTTCCTCTGTGGCCTCTGTGATAATCGCGGTTGGCATTGCCTCTAGCCGTCAGTGCGTTGCGATCAGGTTCGCGCGCAGGCGTCCGTCCGAGTCGAGACGCGTGAGTGCGGCGGTTGCTTCCTTCACCGCATCGCGCAACGGACCGGCATCTGCGTTTCGCCACGCCGCCACAACGAATGCGTAGGCGTCTACGGCCTGTTCTCTTTCATTGATGCGCTCCGCGATACGTCCACGTTCCAATTGTCGTGCTGTGTAGAGGATGTCACTGGTGCTGGTCATGCGCCCGAGCAAGTCGAGGGCGCGCCTGGGGTCCGTTCGCTCGAGCAGCCGAGCTCGGACAAATTGATCAATCGGCAAGGAGAGCACGGAATCGTTGAACGCCTCGAACAGTGCCAGGGCCGCAGACGAGTCGCCTTTTGCGAGTGCATGGTATGCGTTCGCCGCATGGACGAAGTACGCCAGCGCGGCACGCTGTTTCGTACTCGTGTCGCTCTTCGCCAACTGCGTGGCCTTCACGACGACTTTGGACAGCATGGCCGTGTCACGGGTGGCTGCGAGCGCTGGAAGCGCGTAGAACGATGCATCATTCTGGCGTTGGAGCCACGGTGCAAGGAGTCGCGCGCTGTCGGGGGGAACCAGGCCGAGTATTGCGAGTTCGGCGGCCGTGTAGGCGGAGGTCTCCAGTGCCAGTCGCCAGGATTCGGCAACGTGGCCGCGAAAGCCAAGTTCATCCGCGAGGTACATCCGTGTGCGCGGGACGTTCCGCTTCGCCGCAGTGCGAAGCAGGGTGATCACGACCTCGGCGCTGTCGGGCAGTCGCCGTAGCGCGCCCAGGGCATTGATGCCGACTTCAGGACTCAAGGTATCGAGCGTGGCCGCGAGCTTGTCGCCTTGAAGCTTGCCGTCGGCCAACAGCATCGCGAACTGCGTGATGGCCCGTTGATCCGCACTCTGCGCCCTGGATAGATAGGCGGTGGCGTAGCGGCGCCCAACCTCCGGGCCATTGCGATAGGCCAGCTCGATGGCGTGGATGTACGCCGGCGCAAAGTCCGAGTCCGCGGCGATGGCCTTGTCGAACATCATGCGTGCATCGCGCTCGTTGAGCGTCCTGTCATTGTGGTACCGCATGTCCGCGTAGCTGTACCATGCCGCGGCGTCGTCCGGGTATCGGTCCACCACGGCGGCCGCGGCGCGATAGGCCTGCGTCATCTCACCCACTCGCGCTGCCCCCATCGTACTCGCGTGCGCATAGTGCTTGAGCGACATGAGTGTCAGGGAATCGTGAAGCGACAGGCCAGGTCTCACCTGCTCGCCCGCCTTGCGCATTGCGGCCCATTGCCTGGGGTCGCCCGATCCCATCCATCCGTATGCTTCGCCCAACATGCCGTAGGCGATGCCGAACGTGGAGTCGATGTTCGTGGCTTCCACCAGAGCCGTGGTGGCGGAATCCCACTGCGCGCGACGGAAGTACTGCGCGCCCTGGAGGAAAGCGCGAATGGCGGGGAGCGATGATGAGCCGAGTGATGACAGTCGCGCGGCGCCGATGGTGCGCATGCGTCCAATGGCGGCAAGCGAACGAAAGCTCAGTGAGTCGCTCACGCGATCCATGCGCGAGATGGAATCGCGCACCTCGATCTCGACAGGCTGCGCATCGCGCTCGGCGTCCACGATCCAGAGCTTGGCGTTTACCAGGTCGTGGCCGGACGATTGCAACTGTCCATAGATGACGAGCTGTGCGCCCACTTTCTTTCCGAACGCCACGGCGGCGGCGCGCTCGGCGTGCCCGTCCCATCGTTTGATCGTGACACTCGGTGACAATGCGCGGATTGGGCCGGCACCATCCAGGTTGCGGGAAAGGACGTCGACAATGCCTTCCTTCCACAACGCAAGCTGCGGGTCCAGTACTTCGAATGGAGCGACGGCGAGGTTGAGTGAGCTGGTGGGTGCGATCGGAGCCTTGCGGCGGATCGCGATCGGGACCCCGATGATGGCGGCGATGAAAGCGGCTGATGCCGCAATGATCGCGACGCGACGCCAGTTCGACGACGGTGCCGAGGGCACGACGAGGTATGCCCCGGTCTGCTCCAGCGGCGACGCGATCTCGCTTGCTGACTGCGGCCGTCGGGATGGTTCCTTCTCCAGGCAGCGCATGACAAGCGCCGCCAGCATGGGCGGAACGTCCTTCCGTCGCTCGTTCACAGGCACCGGTTTTTCCATTACCTGCGCGGCAAGCATCTGCTGCGGCGACTTCCCCGCGAACGGCGTCTGACCGGTGAGCATTTCATACGCGACGCAGCCGAGCGAGTAGATGTCGGCGCGGTGATCCGTATCGGGATCACCGGCAACCTGTTCGGGCGCCATGTACGCCGGCGTGCCGAGGGACGTGCCCAGTGACGTGAGCGCGCCGTCGGACGCCTGCGCGCGAGCGGACGACAGGGCCTTTGCGATACCGAAGTCGGCCACGGTCGCGGCCCCCCCGGACAAGAGGATGTTGTCGGGCTTGATATCGCGATGGACAACGCCTTCCGAGTGGGCGTATGCGAGGGCTTTGGCGACATCGGCGAGTATGTCTGCAACTTCAGCCGTAGGCATCGGACCGAGCGCGATGCGCGCCCGAACAGTGTCTCCCTTCACGAACGGCATCACGTAGTACGGCAGGCCCGCCACATCGCCCGCCGTGAGCACGGGCACGATGTGGGGATGCTGGAGTCGCGCGGAGAGCAGCACCTCGCGGTTGAACCGGTCTGCGTTGACCCCCGCGGCGAGTTCGGGATGCAACACCTTGATGACGACGGCGCGCTGGAGCGCGAGGTCGTCGGCGAGGAATACTCGCGACATGCCACCGCCGCCAAGTTCGCGAACAATGGCGTAGTGCGCGCCGAGCGCGGATTGGAGTTGCGCGAGAAGATCGGTTTCCAGACATACCTCGGGGAAGGGCGCTCGGTAATCAACCCGACCGCGTCGTCAAATATGGGGATTTTCCCCCGTTGAGGCGATAGCGGCGCGTGATGCTGGAACGCCCCGCCGATCCCCGCCGTATACTCTGCGACCAATCCTCCCCGAACGACCTCTCCGGAGAACCCAATGCGTTGTCTTCACGCCCTCCCGCGTGTCGCGCTCACGGCGGCGCTCGCAATCGCGCCCATTGCCGGCGCCATCGCGCAGGCGCCAACGCCGACCAGACGGCCACTCACACTGGCCGACTATGGCAAATGGGCGCGCATCACCAGCTCGTCCATCTCGTCCGATGGAAGGTGGGTGGGCTACGTCACCACGCCCAATGATGGTGATGCAACGCTGATCGTGAAGGAACTCGACGGCGACAAGGTCTACCGGATTTCCGTAGGCACGGCGCCTGTGCCAGGGGGTGGCGGAGGCGCCCCCGGCGCGGCAACCGGCAATGCCCCGGCCTTCTCCGATGACGGCCACTACATCGCCTATTTCGTCAATCCCCCCGATCGCGCGTTGACGGGTGGCGGCACTGGTGCCGCGGGCGGAAGCGGCCGCGGTGGGCGCGGTGCAACGCCTCCCGGGCCGGCAACCCCGGGCGGGCGTGGAGCAGCAGGCGCCGGCGCTCCTGTTGGCGCCACCCCGCGGCGCCTCGAGCTCATGAATCTGTCTACCGGCGACAAGACCCCGGTGCCGAACGCCTCCACCTTCAAGTTTTCGAAGGGTGCCCGATGGTTCGCGGTACGGCTCAACAAGGCCGATCCCGCCGCGAAACACAGCGGCGCCGATCTGCTGCTTCGTGAACTGGCTACGGGCAACGCGCGCAATATCGGCAACGTCAACCAGTACGACTTCGATGACGCTGGACGGCTGCTCGCGTACACCGTGGATGCGGCAGACAAGCTCGGAAACGGTGTCTACCTCATCGATCCCGCGAGCGGCGAGTCGCGCGCACTGAGCAGCGCATCCGCCGACTTCGACCAACTTGCATGGAGCGATGACGGATCCAACCTCAGCGCGTTGCGTGGCGCGAAGAAGACTGACAACAAGCAGAAGGACAACACGTTGCTCGCGTGGACCGGCGTTGGCACGCCGAAGATGCACCTCGTCGAGTACGATCCGTTGCAGGATGCGTCCTTTCCACACGACTTCGTCCTGAGCGAGTTCACTGCGCCACGTTGGAGCAAGGACGGTTCGCGGTTGTTCTTCGGGATCAAGGAACAGGAGCACGAAGTCGCCGCGGCAGATTCGCTCAAGGCCAACGTGGACGTCTGGCACTACAAGGACGCCGAGATTCAATCAGTGCAGATTGTGCGCTTGGCGCAGGAGCGACGGTCTACGTACCCCGCCTCGCTCATGCTCGCGACGAAGAAGTTCACGCGCCTCGGCGACGAAGACATGCGTTCAGTACAGAACACTGCGAACGGGAAGTGGGGGCTCGGGCGGTTCGAGACGCCGTACCGACTGGACGTGCAGTGGGGCGGCAACAAGGGCGACTACTACCGGGTGAACACCGAGACCGGTGAACGCACGCTGATTGCGAAGGGGCTCACGCGCACCTATGGCGCGTCGCCCGACAGCAGGTGGTTCCTGTACGTCGGCAACAAGCACCTGCACGCGTACAACCTCGAAACGGGCAAGAGCGTGGACGTGGACGTGCTTGCCGGACGGAGCTTCCTCGATACGGATGATGATCATCCCTACGAGAAGCCGATCTGGGGTGTAGGCGGATGGACAAAGGACGGTGGGGTGTTGCTCTACGAGAAGTATGACGTGTGGCAAATCAATCTCGATGGCAACAAGGCGATCAACCTCACGCATGGTGAAGGCAAGGCGCAGCAAGTCCAGTTTCGCGTGGTGCGGTACGGCGCGGGAGGCCGCGGCGGACGAGGCGGCCGCGGGGGCGGTGCCGCGAATGGGGAAGAGGACGAAGGCATCGATATGACCAAGCCACTCACGCTGTCCGCCTATGGCGAGTGGACGAAGAAGTCGGGCTACTGGAGCGTAACCGCTGGCAAGGCTCCCACTCCGATGATCTGGGCGGACAAGTCGATTGGCGGGGCGCAGAAGGCAGAGAACGCGGATCGCGTGATCTTCACGACGCAGTCGTTCACCGATTTTCCGGACCTGTACACGAGCGGGACCGATTTCGCCAAGGCGACCAAAGTCAGCGAGGTCAATCCTCAGATCAGCGAATTCGAGTGGGGCACACGCGTGCTGGTGGACTACACGAACAGCAAGGGCAGGAAGCTCCAGGCAACGGTGACATTGCCGGCCGGATACCAGCCGGGCAAGAAGTATCCGACCCTCGTGTACTTCTACGAGATCCTGTCGAATACGCACCATCAGTTCTCGATGCCGGTCTACGACGATCGACCGCACTTCTCCACGTACGCGAGCAATGGGTATGTCATCGTGCAACCAGATATCGTGTACGAGACAGGTAAGCCCGGATCGAGCGCACTGGATTGTGTCACCAGCGCGGTGAAGAAGGTCATCGAGCTTGGTTATGCCGATCCGAAGCACATCGGGCTTCAAGGACATAGCTGGGGAGGGTACGAGACCAGCTTCATCCTTACGCAGACCGACATGTTCGCCACGGTCGTAACGGGCGCGCCGCCCGCTGATCTCGTGAGCATGTACGATCAACTCTATAAGCAGACCGGCACCGTCAACCACGGCATCTTCGAGATTGGGCAGGTGCGGATGGGAGAGGGCAACACCCCGTGGACCGCCAAGGCACTGTTCGAGAGCCAGAGTCCGGTCCACAACGTGCGCAACATCAAGACGCCGTTCCTCATCCTTCAGGGAACCGACGATGGCGCTGTTGACTGGCTCCAGGGCCTGGAGTGGTTCAACGCCGCCAAACGGTGGGGCAAGCAGGTGGTGTTCCTGTCGTATCCGGGGGAGCCGCACCACCTGGCGAAGAAGGAGAACCAGAAGGACTTCCAGATCCGCATGAAGCAGTGGTTCGATCACTACCTCATGGACAAGCCGGCGCCCAAGTGGATGACCGACGGTGTTCCGCAGACGAAAAAGGGCGGTCCGCTCCAGTAGATCAGTAGGTACGCGTGCGAAAGCAATATTTCAGCTCGCGAACCACAGGAATGTCCAAACTTTGCAAAACGCTGACGTTGCAAAGTCGACACGGAACGCGTGCTGGCTTGACGCAGTACCCTTCAGGTATTGTTATTTCTCGCCAATACACCTTATGGGAGGTCACACCATGCGTCGCGCCTGCGCATCCGCGCTTGCAGTTGCCGCCATCGTCCTGGTTCCCAGGATGAGCTCGGCCCAGGAAACAGCTCGCTCCGTCGCTGGCGGCGGTATCTCCGCAGCGGGCTGGATGGGAAAGATTGACGCCGGCGAAGAGAAGGCTGGCAAGACCCTGAATGATTCGAAGTTGTCCACGGAGGGCGCCGGCCTGCACGTCGTCACGGGCCCGGCTGTGACCTACTGGAACGCCGCCAACAAGGCGAGCGGAGACTACACGGTGAAGGCCACATTCAACGAGCCCAAGTACATGGCGTTGAACAGCCACCCTCATCCGTATGGCATCATGATCGGTGGCAACGACCTCGGGACCGACACGCAGAGCTACCTGTACTGTGCGGCGTACGGAAACGGCAACTTCATCGTTCGAGGCATGGGACCGGCGCCGTTCCAGATGAACGGTGGCCGTGGTGGTGCCAACGCGGCGGTGCACAAGGCCGCTGGCCCGGGCGAGCCGGTCAGTCAGGAAATCGCCCTGTCGGTGAAGGGCGACAAGGTGGAGTGTTCCATCAACGGCGCCGTTGTCGGCAGCTACGACAAATCGGCGTTGGTGACGGCGGGCAAGCTCAAGTCAACGGATGGCGTATACGGCATTCGCTTCGCGCACAATACCGAAGCAACCGTCACCGGGCTGACAATCACCAAGCCCTGAAGAAAGCAGCTGCATGCATGAACGGGGTGTCCGCGTCTATCGCGGGCACCCCGTTTCCTTTCGGTGCGACACCTGACAGCACTCAGCCAAAGATCGGTTCTTCCTGCTGTCTGTTCGATTCCATCTGCCGGACCACCATCGCATGGTACAGCCCTTGGGCCTGCATCAGTTCCTGATGCGTCCCGCGCTCAACCACTCGCCCCTCCTCCAACAGGAGGATCAGGTCAGCCCGCCGAATGGTCGAGAGCCGATGCGCGATGACGAACGTCGTTCGGCCTGCCAGCAACGTGGCCATGGAAGCCTGAATCAGTTGTTCGCTTTCCGTGTCGAGATTGCTCGTGGCTTCATCGAGAATGAGGATTTGCGGGTTCGCGAGGATGGCGCGCGCGATGGCGAGTCGCTGCTGCTGGCCGCCCGACAGCTTCACCCCTCGCTCGCCGACGAACGTCTCGTACTGCTCAGGCAGGCGTTCAATGAACTCGTGGGCGTTGGCGCGTCGGGCGGCGTCAAGCACTTCGTCGTCCGTAGCACTCGACCGGCCGTAGGCGATGTTGTCACGAACGGAGCCATCGAACAGGAAGACGTCCTGTTGCACGATGCCGAGAAGATCGCGGTAGCTGCGAAGCCGGAAGTCGCGAATGTCTGTACCATTTACCACGATGCGTCCCGAGGTGGGATCGTGGAAGCGCGCAACGAGGTCAGTGACTGTCGTCTTGCCAGCGCCGCTGCGGCCCACCAGGGCGATGACCGCGCCGCCTGGTGCGGCAATGCTGAAGTCGCGCACGACGGGCCGTCCCTCCCGATACTCGAACTCCACGCTCTCGAATCGAATCTCGTGAACGAGGGCGGGCGCG
>JBDUCM010000208.1:0-7872 GCA_040003455.1 bacterium | reverse complement strand
CTCGCGGGTGGAAGCGTGATGTTCTCGTGCCGAGTGATGTCGAACAGGATGCGAGGCCAGCCTGGAATGGCCAATGGTCCCTGATATCCCAGTCGCCCTTCGAACGTGACTCGCGCGAGTTTGTCTTGACGCTGCTTTACCGTGAACTGATCTCGACTGAACCGAATACCACTCAGTGCTGCCGCGGCGTCCGCCAATTCCTGAAGGACGAGAATGATGCTCTCATGGTCGTACGGCGCAGAGGGCATCAGGGAAAAATCGAGATCTTCGGAGAACCGGTAAGTCTCGAAGAAGCATTTCTTGACGCAGGTGCCCCCTTTCAGTACCCATTGACTGCGAATCACCGCGTGTTGCGAGGCCGCCGCCAGAAGCCAACCCAGGACGTAGTCCTTCTCAACGACCTCCGGACGCAGGTTCCACTCTCGGGCGCGCTCGAGAATCTCCTGCTTTGTGATCAACGGCCAAACCTCACGAGTGAGCCTCGCGCGCCACTCGGACGTTTACCCAGAGCCCCCAGTGAGTGTTCATGGGGCCGTGGCGGCTCACAGCAGGGTCAAGGCGCACCACACCGGACGTGCGGAAGGACAGGGCCATGTCCCGAACGGCGAGTAGGGCGGCGTGAGCCTCAGCATCCCGCTCGCCCACCGCCAATTCCTCGGCAATGAATCCAAGCCGCTTTGCCGCGGCTCCGCGGCCGACCTCCTTCAACGCCGTTCCCAGGGCTTCGAGATTGCGGCTCGGCAGCTCGACATAGCGTGCGAGGATGTCCGTCAAATGGCGAACGCCACCGACCCAGGACGGGATGTTCGCTCCGTCTACGAGAGTGCGCTCAGGCGAGGAGCACGCCACACGCGTCGTCCGTCGCCAAACACTCGAATCTCCTCGCGCCTTCTCCGGCGTCACGCGCGCCAACCTGAACGCCGCTCCTCCAACTACCGTTCGTGTGGTTCGCACGTGCGCAGCCGTGATGACGAATGTCTCCCGAAACAACTGCTCTGTGAGACCCCAATGCTCGGCTGCGCTCCAGCCGCCTATGTAGCACGGGGCGAACAGCACGCCGGCAAGTGCCCACGGGTCCTCGTAGGACGCAGGCACGTCCGATGACGATTCGAGAGCCGCAACCTCGTAGGTGCCACGCTGCAGTCGGCGAAGCCAACCGCCGCGCGCCAAGGCTGCGAGGCGACGGCTGGCCGCATTTCTATCGGTCGCCCAAGCTCGAGCCGCCACGTCGGCCGTAATGATTCCTGTCGCCTCTGCTCTGGCGAGCTTGGCGATCTCGTCCTTCACGCCACTGATCACTATAGTCCGTGTGCTGTAACGTCAATGCGCGCGACCTATATACACACGCAATATAGTTGTTTGCGTCGCCGTTGAGGCCTTGGGAGACCCGTTCATCAATTAACCGATGGTGACCGGCGTCAGAGACATCGTATCGTTGCCGAAGATATCAATAACCTTCACGGCAACGACGTAGCGACCAGGCTTGCCATACACATGCGCAGCGCTCGTGAGCTCCAGCGACCTATCGTTCCTGGTCCGGAAGCTCTGCCATTCGTTCTCGAAGATGTAGCTGCCTGTCCAGCGCTCCTCGAACTCGATGAATTCGTTCACGTCAACGATACCGGGCAACTGGCCTTCGACGCCGAGGTTCTTCGCAACCTTGATGATTTCCTTCCGGCTCTCGTAGTCGAAATCCACAGCCCAATAGTCCACCCAGTCCGTCCATTTC
Organism: bacterium; assembly: GCA_040003455.1. GTDB lineage: Bacteria > Gemmatimonadota > Gemmatimonadetes > Gemmatimonadales > Gemmatimonadaceae > AG11. The sequence goes on along the minus strand of JBDUCM010000208.1, from coordinate 6,143 downwards.
TTGGTGAGCACGTCCTGCGTGACCACGCCGTTCTTGTCTTTGCTCACCTTGATGAGCTGGCCCTGCTCGCAGACGACCTCGCTCTTCCCTGCCTTGAGCTCGGCCGTGATGGAATCAACGAGGCCCTGCGTGTAGTAGACGGAAAAGTCCGTGAGCTCAACCGCGAGTGAGAGCGGATCGTCCTGTACATAGCGAGGTGTGACCTCGATATACGCCACGTCATGAAAGCGCACCTGACCTTTCTCCACGGCGCGCTTGTCGAACACCTCTGGCGGGATGGTCTTTGGAGCGACGTCGATGCCCTTGCTCTTCGCTTCGTCGAGCACAGCCGGGAACAGTCCCATTTCAAACTCGAACGCGAGGATGTCCACACGTGTTGCGCCTCGCTTGCGACACTCGGTGATGACTTCCTCGACGAAGAGGCGGCCCACGGGTAGGTTGATGGGTCCGACGACGACGAGCCGGCCCGAGTTCTTGCCGTGGAAGAATCCATTCTCCGGCAGCGACTCGGCGCGATAAGCCTTGAGGATCAGGTCACGGAAGTCCCGCTCCTTCTTCGCGAGGGCCTGCTCCTTCTTCTTTCCGGTGAGACGTCCGGAGACATTCAGGTACGCCTGGCGTTCATAGCGGCCGAGGTTGAGGACCTCAAACGCGCGGAACGCCTTACCGGCCGCTTTCAAGTCGCGCTGGACCTGGATGAGGCGTTTACGGGTTGTGTGGACGCCGAACTTGCCGAGATCGGTCGCGATCCACTTCCGGCCCAGTGTTTCTGCCACAGCGGCAGTTGTGCCGCTGCCGATGAAGAAGTCGGCTATTAGGTCGCCTTCGTTGCTGCTAGCCTTAATGATCCGCTCAAGTAGAGCCTCGGGCTTTTGCGTCGCATAGCCCAGGCGCTCGGAGGTCATCGGATTCAGCATGTCAATATCCGTCCACACATTCGAAATGACGCTACCCTTCAACTCATGCAGATATGTCTTGTACTGCGGATACTTTGCGCCTTCGCTCCAGGGTTTGGCGCCGAACGGGTCAAGGAAGTAGTTGCGGAGGTCGTCGTCTTCGAGTGACGGGTCGGGCACGTCGCTCAGGAAGACACGATGCACATTGGTGAGGAACACGTTGCCAGTGTCGCGCAGGACTCGGACGTCATCCTGGATGTGCACCGTAAGCTGGAAGTCATCCCGCCAGTTGCGTCCGTCATGACCGTTCGACGGCAGGATCGGATCGTTAAAGAAGATCTTCAGCCCGTCGAAGTCGGCACGAAGGCGGTCGAGCACGATGATGTTGGGCGCGATGACGAGGAAGTTTCGCGAGAGTTCAGAATCCTCCTCGTACACGCGGTGGAAGAAACTCCATGCGATGAGGAGCGACAGCACCTTCGTCTTCCCGGCGCCGGTAGCCATCTTGAGCACGTAGCGCGGCCAGTCTTCGTCGAACATGCCGGAAGAGACGGCGCCCGATGAGTCGAAACGCAGCAAATCGAACTTGTCACGAGCCTTCTTCACCTCGTACAGCCAGACAACCGTTTCTACGGCTTCACGCTGGGAGTAGTAGTACCGGAATGGGGCGAGTGACCCATCGGCCTCCTCGAGCAGGTGTTCCTCGCCGAACCACCAAAGAAGGAGTGCTTTGGACGTCGGGGACGCGCCAGCGTACTGGTTGTGCCTCCACGCGAACACTTCCTGCCGCACCTTGGCGACCAGGGGCGGAAGCAACTTTCCGTACGACGAGGTGCGCAGGGTCTCGTCGGCGGGAAACCACCGTTGCTGTGGAAGCAGCTCGGCGTACGGCGATACTGGGAAGGACGGATGAAGCGCCATCGGCTCAGCGAAAAGGGGTTGGCGCAAAGTTACGCCTTCGACGGGCTACGTGAAGGCTTAGAGCGCTCCAATCTTGAAGATTGCTCATGCAGTCAAGTGGGTGTGCTTGCCCCGGAACGCCCGCGCAGATTGGCGGCAGCGCAATCGGCAATCCTGCCCCGTCGCGAATCTCGCGTAACCAACCAGTGAGGCCTAGTGTACCATCTCCGGCGCGCTCGACCCGGTCACAGGTGAACCCGTCCGCCTCTGCCCCGCTCCCCTGCGATGCCTCGCAGGAAAACGCCGACTACAAGTTGGCTGAACACGCAACCGTCGTGGCACAACTCCTCAATGACAGAGCGGCTGGACGAGAACCAACGGACTGGCTGGTCGCTCGGTCTCCTTCGTCCTGGAGTGATAGATGCCGTCAAGCTCCAACGGAAGCGGGAGGTTGATCGCGAAGCCCTTCGAGTCAAGCGAGAAGAGTCGCGCACCGCCAGGGAGGCCGACTTGGTCGACCCTGCCTATCGAGACCTGGCGTATCCCCGTTCGAGATCGGGCTCCTTTTGTCCTGCGAGGAGCGCTGCAAGACCTGTCAGAAGATCATCGACGCGTGGCTCGCGCAAACCCCACTCACAGACCTGATCGTGTGGCATGAGGCGCCGGACGAGACCCCCGCGTTTGACACCCCGCCGCCAACCTGATAACATCAAACCATGACCCGCCCGATCCTCGCCCCCACGTCCACATGGCGTTGGCCCTCTCCCCGAGTGGCCGGTCGATAGCGCACGTCTCACGACGTACATCTTTCCACGGGCCGCTCGCAGTCGAGCGGCCTTCTTGTTGTCCGAGAACCAGGAACGCACCGACGGCGAGCGCGCCCTCTCATCCAATCCAGAGAGGAGTTCCATGACCACCTTCGCGCAACGAATCCCGACAACCAACCGCCTCGACGTCGCCATGAGCGACATCGTACTCACCGGCGACCGCCCCACCGGCCGACTGCACCTCGGCCACCTCGCCGGTTCGCTGACAACGCGCGTCGCGCTCCAGGGCCGCGTGCAGCAGACCCTGCTCATCGCCGATCTCCAGGCCCTCACCGACAACATGGGCCGCCCCGCCGAGATCGCGTCCCACGTCGAATCCGTCGCGCTCGACTACCTCGCTGCCGGACTCGACCCAGACCTCAACACCTTTGCCGTCCAGTCCGCGCTGCCCGCACTCAGCGAACTCACCATCCTCTACCTCAACCTCGTCACCGTCGCTCGGCTCGAACGCAACCCCACCGTCCGCGCCGAGATCAACCTCCGCACCTTTGAGCGCGATATTCCAGCGGGCTTTCTCTGCTACCCCGTAAGTCAGGCTGCCGACATCACCGCATTCCGCGCAACGCTGGTCCCGGTTGGTGAGGATCAGCTCCCGGTGATCGAACAATCGAACGAGATCGTGCGTCGTGTCAACCGCATCGCCGGCGCAGATGTGCTGCCGGAATGCCGCGCGCTCCTCTCGGACACGCCGCGCCTCCCCGGCGTCGACGGACGCAAGGCGAGCAAGTCGTCGGGCAATGCCATCGCGCTCGCAGCCTCTCCCCAAGAGATCGAATCTGCAGTGCAGGCGATGTACACCGATTCCAGTCATCTGCGCGCCGCTGACCCGGGGCAGGTGGAAGGCAACGTGGTGTTCGCGTATCTGGACGCGTTCGATCCCGATGCACTCGCAGTGTCCGAACTCAAGACACACTATGAGCACGGTGGACTCGGCGATCAGCTCCTCAAGCACCGGCTGATCGCCGTCCTTGAAGACCTCATTGCGCCCATGCGCGCTCGGCGCACGCACTATGAGAAGGAGCCCGATGCCATGCGAGACATCCTTGCCATCGGCAACGCACGTGCGCGCGACATCGCCGCCACCGTGCTCGCCGACGTCCGGCGCGCCTTTTCCCTTGCGGCATGATGCCCGAGGATTTCCGCTCGGCCCGCGAACTAGCCTTCGATCTTGTAGATCTCGCGCTTCCTACGATCCACGAGATCATGATCGCCCGTCATGATCTCCTGTATCTTCTTTTGATCCTCGGCCGAACCCCGCGGGGTGGACATCATCGCAAACGTGTCGAGATCGGCCACTTCCATATCCGCCACGATCGTCCAGTATTGATCCGCGCAGAAGTCTGTCATGATCGCATCCTCGGCATACCGGCCCGTTTCGCCGATCGCGGACATCGCCCGAAACTTGTCGACCATCGTGCACCGTGGCGAAACCCCCTCTGGGTTATCCGCTTGCCATCCGAGGTCGGCCCGTCGCCGCAATGCCGAAGTCCACGATTGCTGGCCTCCAGAAGGCTCAGCGCGGCAACGTTGTCAGGCATCTCGACCGTATCAAGTGAGGGCCCGTCAGTCGACGGCCAAAGTATCGCGCTATGCTGCTCCCCCTCTCACCACCGCCCCGATGAAGTCCACCGAACCTGGCTACACGAATCGCAACGCTCAACTCGTTGTCCGCGCAACTGGGCTATCTGGCAACGATCATCTCCAATCCATCTATGTCCTCCGATGCGGGCGGGAGGGCTGCGGATATGAGTACGGCGCGAACGGAGCCGACATTTTCCAGCGCAAATGCCCGTCCTGCCAGGATGGAGCCGCCGGGCTTCCCTACGCATGAGTGCCGTGCGACGTCCTGACCAAGCCTTCGCTGGCGTTCGGCTCGAACCCCTTCGGCCTGAAGCCGAAGCGTGAGGTCGTTTTGGAGGAGGCCGTAACACGGCCAAGGTCAGTCGAATCGTTGCAAAGGAACACGACGAGCCCGCAGTGGCTGCGCTCTACGCGACGCTCGCCGAGTTCCGCGCATTCCGCGTGTGGCGTGTTGCCGGACACGGTGGCTCGCGGGAAATTGACTTCAGGTGGTACTTTGTTCGAGGCGGATTCATTCGCACCCAGCGGGAGACCTACTTCGGGCTGAAGGTCCTCGGGCGCGACGCACTCGTTGCCATGATCGTATCTACCATGCAAGCAAAGCTCGACGCGGCAGCGTCAGAATAGTTCGCCGACACACGGTACTCTATGTCAGAGCTATCCCCCGCTGAACACCTCAATGAAGACGGCCTCCGCCAGCGCGACGAGGGTGATCTCGTCGCAGCCGAGGCGTCCTTTCGAGCGGCAATGGCCGACGACCCCAGTTGGTCGGCACCAGCCTACAATCTCGGACTGCTTCACAAATACAACCTCCAGTGGGCGCAATCGCTCGAGTTGAATCGCCTCGCCGCCTCGCTCGCCCCGGATGACGAAGCGTCGTGGTGGAATCTCGGCATCGCAGCCACCGCGCTCGGGGAATGGAGCGAAGCACGACGCGCCTGGGCGGCATGCGGAATGAATCTGCCGGTAGGGGATGGTCCGCCTGATTTCGGTTGGGGTTTCACTCCCGTGCGACTGGATCCAGAGGGAGATGCAGAAGTCGTCTGGGCGAAGCGAATCGATCCCGCTCGGGCCCGGATTGTCAGTGTGCCACTACCTACTTCGGCGTTTCACTGGGGAGATATCGTCCTGAACGATGGCGCCCCGGAGGGAGAGCGTGTGGTTGAGGGGCGAACGTATCCCGTGTTCAGAGTGCTTCAGAAGCTCCTTGCCTCATCGCATCGAACATTCGTGCTGGAACTCGCGACCTCCACCGGTGAGGTCGTGTCTGCACTCGAGCAGTGCGCCGAAGCCGCGGGTGGCGCTGCCGAAGACTGGGGAACGAGCGTCCAAATCCTCTGTCGTGCGTGCAGCACGGGCGTGGCCCATGAGCACGCGAACGGCCCGAATGATCCCGTTCATCCACACTGTGGTTTGGCAGCCCGTGATCACGACCATGCGCAGTCGATCATCGACGCATGGCTCGCGCAAAGTCCACTCGCAGACCTGATCGCGTGGTATGAGGCGCCGGACGAACCCTCGCGCGTTTGATAGCCCACGTGGCACCCCGCCCGTATATTTGGTCCTTCGCGGCTCTAGGATCCCCACCCATCGCACACCACATCATGGCCGGAATCACCGACTCCCCGCGCGCGTCCTTCTTTCCGCTTGTTGAAAGTCGCGCAAAGGCAATAACGCTATTGGCCGTGATCATTACTGGCCGAGTGCTCCGGGACCTGATCGTCCCACCCGGCAATCAGCCCATGCGCAGTGTCTACACCGGCGCGCTGATCGGCGTCGTGCTGTTTCTCCTGGCGAGGACCGGTATGCCGCGAAGTCGCGCCGTGCTCTGGAGCGTCGTAGCTGGAATCGCGACGACAGCAGTGATGGCTCTGTAGAGAAGAGTCCGCGCTGGTTGCTGGCGTCGCGTCAGATATGTTGGTCGCCGCTCGACATCGAC
>JBDUCM010000207.1:0-7893 GCA_040003455.1 bacterium | reverse complement strand
CCACGGCGTCGCTGCTGGAGACGCCGGGGCGGCAGCTGTTGCAAACAACGCCCACGCTGCGGTCATCGCTGTTGTCGGGCGTTCCCTCCGGACAATTGCGGATCCCTCCAGACTCAGGACGATGATCGTGCGACTACTCATGTCGATTCCCTTGCTCGCACTTGGCGCCGCGACGGCCCTCTCTGCACAGCAGCCCGTTGGTGGAACGCGCGGAGGTACCCCGACCCGTGCCGGCACCCCGTTGATCATCGTCGATGGTGTGGTGGTTTCAGACGGGTGCGAATCGCTGCCCGCCGGCATGGCCGCTACCGGCATGCGCGTCAACGGCGTGGGCGCCGGGCGTATTGCGGGACTTAACCCGGAAGACATCGACAACGTCGAGATACTGAAGGGCGCGGTACCGGCGCAGCTGTACGGCGCGGACGCCACCAACGGTGTTGTTGTGTTGACCACAAAGAAGGGTCATCACTATTGCCTCGACCTGTCGCCCTCGCCGATGGCGGCCGACCCGGTTGCCGCGCGCTTCTTCCCGCCGGAGTTGGTGATGGCGCACCAGCGCGAGCTGGGCCTTCAGGACAACCAACGCGCGGCAATCGTGAACGAACTTCAGCAATCCCAGGCGGCCTTCGTGCCACTGCAATGGAAGATGAGTGCGGAATCGGAGCAGTTGGACAAGTTGTTGCAGCCCGCGACGCTTAATGAAGCCCTGGTACTGGCACAGATCGATCGCGTGCTGGCCGCGGAGCGCGAGATCAAGCGGGCGCAGATCGGCTTGCTCATCCGCATCAGGAACACGCTTACTGCACACCAACAGGCGAAACTCGGGGAACTCAGGAAGTCCTCCAGGTAGCGTAGGAGTACGCGTAGCGAGCGACGCTTGCCGGGATCGGGTACCACGGCGAGCTTACAATCGGTATACGAGTCGACTGTCGTCACATTGCTGCCCATACGCGGATGTTCGGATGCGCCGCTTCATAGCCGTTTCATTGCTGGTGGTCCTGAGTGCGTGCGGAAGGAGTACGGTCACCAGCCCGGATTCCTCGATGATCAGCGTTCGCGTGCGCGATGACGCAGGGGCTCCCGTCAATCGGGCTGAGGTGAGCGTCATGCAGTCCCCTACGTCGCAAGTTGACGTGAAGACGGACAGTAATGGGAATGTCGATATCGCCGTGTCGGGTAACGGCAGCCATCGTGTGTGGATCGTGCCGCGGGAGGGCTACCTCGCCACCGACTCGCTCTCCAGGGTGGTGATCGTCGGGCCCAACGCGAGCGTGACGGTGTCGTTTACGCTTCCTCGCGCAGGGCGTACCACGTATCAGCCGCCGATCGAATAGCGCGTGACGGCCGAATGTGCATGCGGCCGCCGATTGAACCTCTCCGAACCACTCCCACCGCCGATTGATGTCCGGTCCAAGGATTCGCCGGTCCATACTGGCGACGGTTGCAATGGTCGCGACCTTCGCGGTGAGCTGCACAGCGGCGCGTCACCGGGAAGAACCCGGCGCGGTTGCCGCCGTTATACCGGGGATCGAAGTGTTCCTCCGCGATGTGCCGGCGGCGCTCCGCGGCAAGCGTGTTGGCCTGATCACCAACCATACCGGCATCGATCGGATCCGTCGTACGGACATCGACCTCATTGCCCAGAGCAATCAACTGAAGCTCGTGGCGCTCCTGGCGCCGGAGCATGGCATACGCGGCACCACCGCCGACGGTGAAAGGATTGCCGACGAAACGGACGCGAAGACGGGCGTTCCAATCTATTCGCTGTATGTGTCGGAGGATCATGGTCCGTCGGCCGAGATGCTGAAGGATGTTGACGTGCTGGTGTACGATCTTCAGGAGGTTGGAGGACGCACGTGGACGTACGTCTCGACAATGGCACTGTGCATGCAAGCCGCACAGCGGAAGGGGATTCCCTTTGTCGTGCTCGACCGGCCCAATCCAATCGGCGGCGAGATCGTCGAAGGCGCGGTGCTGGACCCGAAATTCAAGTCGTTCGTGGGGATGTATCCCATTCCGGCCAGACACGGGATGACGGTGGGAGAGTTGGCCACGATGTTCAACCGGAAGTTCGGCATCGGGGCGGAGCTGATTGTTGCGCGCGTGGAGAACTGGCGGCGATCGCAGTGGTTGGACGAAACCGGCTTGCCCTGGGTAAATCCGTCGCCCAACCTGCGGTCGCTCGCAGCGCTCAACAGCTATCCCGGTACCGTGTACTTCGAAGGGACGACGCTCACCGAAGGGCGCGGCACCGATCGCCCGTTCGAACAGGTTGGGGCGCCGTGGCTCGACGCGGCCAGCGTTGTACGTGTGATGAACGAGCGCCGTCTTCCTGGCATTCGATTCGAGGCAATCACGATGTCCGTTTCTCAGACAGCGGCGAAGCACAAGGGACTGGTTGTTCCCGCCATCCGCTTGGTGGTCACCGACCGCAACGCATATCGCCCGGTACGCACGTCACTGCTGCTCATCGACGAGATTCGGCGTCAGCACCTGCATGACTTTGCTTGGACGGGAACGATCGATCGCCTCACCGGATCGGCCAAGGTGCGATTGGCGATCGAGGGTGGCCGGCTACCAGCGCTCCTTGACGAATGGGACAGTGAAGCCGCCGCGTTTCGCGAGCAAAGCAAGCCGTATCTCCTCTACCCATGACAATGATGTGGTCGATGATCGGATCCAGTCGCGTCACGCGCGCCCTTCTTCCAATGCTCGGCGCCATGGGCGGGCTGGTGATCGGCGCCGGTGACGCGCGCGCCCAGTTCACCAGGCAGCCTCCGGCAGCCGCGTGGAAAGATCAGTCGCCGCACCGTGTGGGCTTCGTAGGCCCGGTGGGGCGGCGCGTGCAGTTCCTCGATTGGGGAGGCCGAGGGCCAGCGCTGGTGTTGTTGCATGGATGGAATTCCAACGCGCACATCTTCGACGACATCGCGCCGAAACTCACGGGACGATTCCACGTGGTTGCATTGACGCTGCCGGGCTTCGGAGAGTCCGACGTGCCGAGGTTTGGCTACGCACTCGACGCGGCCTCCGATGTCGTGACCAGCGCAATGGACAGCCTCAAGATCCCTCATGCGTCTCTGGCGGGGCATTCGTTCGCGGGGTGGATCCTGAGTCGCATGGCGACACGGCATGCCACCCGAATTGACAGGATGATCTATCTCGATGCCGCCTTCAACCTGCGAGCCTCTGACAGCATCGTCGCCCGCAGACCAGTGCCGCGCCCTGCCCTGGTCGCGCCAAAGACGCGCGAGGACCTGGTGCGCTGGCTGCGCGGAAGCTTCTTCGGGACGTGGACACCGGCGCTCGAGGCGGAATATCGCGGACGCAGTCCGGACGAAGCGCGGCGTGATGTGATGCTGAAACCAATCGTCAACGAAGCAGAGCGCGGACCTGAGGAGTGGGCGCGCATCAAAGCTCCCGTACTCGCCATCTGCGCGATGGCCGAAGTGTCATCGGAATTTCCGTGGCTCACGCCGCGCGATTCGAACTACGCGACGGCGCGGAAGTATGTGGACGCGGAACGGCGTCCGTTCCAGCACCGTGAGTGCGCGCGCTTCGGACGGACGGTTCCTGGAGCGCGTACGCTCGAGCTGAACGGTCACCACTACATCTTCGTGGTCAAGCAACCCCAGGTCGTGGCGGCGATCACGTCATTCCTGAGCGGCAAATAGCGTCGCCTCGCCGGATTACGGCAGTGCGTTGGGCGCTGGCAAGACGTGGAACTCCAGATGTGAAGCGTGTGCCGCGTTCCGATACACGGTCATCGTGGCCTTCTGAAAATCCGCCGGGGTGGCCGTGTTGATGTTCGCCACGAAGGTCTGCGGATTGCGATCGATGAGCGGAAACCAGGTGCTCTGCACGTGCACCATGAGGCGGTGCCCCTTCTTGAACGTGTGCAGCACATCGTGAAGGTCATACTTCACCGAGTCCGCCTTGTTCGGCGTCATGGCTTGCGGCGTCTCGAATGAACGACGCCAGCGCGCGCGGAACACGTCGCCCTTCACGAGCTGTTCGTATCCGTCCATCTTCGGCGCGCCTGCGCCTGCGCCTGCCCCGCGGCCGGCAGCTTCCTCGTCGGGCCAGACGTCGATCACCTTCACAATGAAATCCGCGTCGGTGCCGGTGGTGGCCACCTGAAGCGAGACGCCAATGGGCCCGGCGATGGTCATGTCCTCGGTGAGTGGGTCACTCTTGTAAACGAGGACGTCGGTATGCCGGCTGGCGAAGCGCTGATCCTCGATGGGATAGAGCGAGTAGTACCCAAACGAGAGTGCAGATGTGTACGGCACCGGTTTCGCCGGATCACTGACGTAGGAATCCGACGCGTCGCGGTCCGCAGGTTTCGCGTAAGACAGCTTGCCGCCCGCTGCAAGGTAGATCGTGCGCGGTGCGGCGGCCTTTGGCGGCCACGCATCGAAGGTGCGCCAGCGGTTGGTGCCGGTCTCGAATGCCGCCACCTTCGGCAATGCGGGGCCGCACTTGTCCTTGAGGATGCAGTTGAAGAACGGGACGCCGATGCTGTCACGGAAAAACTGGCCGGGCTTGCTGCCAAACTTCAACACACCGATGGAGTCGTCGCCGCCGCGATTCCATGCGCCGTGCGTCCATGGTCCCATCACGAGCGTTCGTGTGGTAGCGGCGCTCATCTCCTCGAGCGATTGGTTCAAGCGGAGCGGCCCGTAGGGATCCTCGCCGTCGTACCAACCACCGACGGTGAGCACCGCGGGCTTGATGTTCTTCTCGTGCTTCCAGATGCTGCGCTTCTGCCAGTAAGCGTCGTAGTTGGGATGCACCATGATCGAATCCCAGAAGGCGACGCGGCTCTGCAGCTTGTCCGGCGACAGGTTCTTGTTCGGTCCACTGGCCAGGAAGAAGTTGTAGCCGTCCGATGTGCCAAAGGCTGGGCGCGCCGGATACGCCGTGACGGGGCCTGTGCGCGGTTGATCGAAACCGCTGAGGAAGTTGAATGTCTGGGCGAGTGTCAGGGCGCCGTTGTGGTGTCGATCGTCGCCGAGGTACCAGTCGATCATTGGCGCGGAGGGATATGCGGCCTTGTGCGCCGGGTGCGCGTCGGGCAGGCCCGCAGCGACAAAGAAGCCGGGTGCCGAGTTCCCCCATGTGCCCACTCGCCCATTGTTGCCGGCGATGTTCTTGACCAGCCAGTCGATCGTGTCGTACGTGTCGGTGGATTCGTCGACGTCGCTGGTACCGTGCTTCACCGGAATGTACGGCGTCATGAACTGGTAGTACCCCTCGCTCATGTACCGACCGCGGACGTCCTGGTTCACGAAGATGTAGCCGTCATCCTGAAAGGCCTTCCATGGACCGAGCGACGGGGCATACGCGTCGGGCCCGTAAGGTGCGACGCCGTAGGGCGTGCGCATGAGCATGATCGGATAGCGCTTCGCGGTATCGCGCGGGGTGTAGATGGACGTGAAGAGCTTCGTGCCGTCGCGCATCGTGATGCTGACTTCGCGCTTGGCGTACCTGGCGCTGACGTCGGATGCGGACTGGGCATTCAACGTGAGAGGATTCGCGATGGCTCCGGCGATCGCAATGGCCACAGTGAAGTTCTTCAGGCGCATCAGTTGTTCCTTGAAATGGGAAGTCGCCATTCCTTGAGCATTGGACCACAGAGGACGCAGAGGAACACGGAGGAGGACCCGCTCCGGGCCTGCGCCGTCCTGTTCAAAGGCTCGACACCGTGAATATCGCTGTGGGCGGCAACGGTGAGCGGACACCGCTGCCTATCCTTCGCCGCCCCCTGAACTCTCCTCGATGGCCGTCGCCGAGGCAACCAGGAAGTCCCGATTCATGCGGGAGATGAAATCGATGCTGATCTCCTTGGGGCACGCCTCCATGCACTCGCCGAACAGCGTGCATCCTCCGAAGCTCTCGAGATCCATCTGTGCCACCATCTTCAGCGCGCGACGATAACGCTCCGGCTGCCCCTGCGGCAATAGCCCGAGGTGAGAAATCTTGGCGGCCGTAAACAGCGACGCCGATCCGTTGGGACATGCCGCAACACACGCCCCGCACCCAATGCAGGCCGCCGCATCCATCGCGGCGTCGGAGTCGCCCTTGGGAATGGGAATGCTGTTGGCGTCCTTCGCGCCACCTGTTGCCACCGACACGTACCCGCCCGCCTGGATGATGCGATCGAACGCGCCGCGGTTGACGACAAGGTCCTTCACCACGGGAAACGCCGCGGAACGCCACGGCTCGATGATGATGGTATCGCCGTCCTTGAAGCTGCGCATGTGGAGCTGACAGGTAGCGGTGCCCTTGCTCGGCCCATGCGCCACGCCGTTGATCATCACGCCGCAGGCACCGCAGATCCCCTCGCGACAATCATGGTCGAACGCGATGGCCACATCGCCCTTCTCCATGAGCCGCTCGTTCAGCTCGTCGAGCATCTCCAGGAAGGACATGTCGGGGCTGACGTCGTTGGCCGTGTATTCCTTCAATGCGCCCGCGGCGTCCGGACCTTCCTGGCGCCACACCTTCAGGTTGATCTTCATCGTTCCACTCACTTGTAGCTCCGCTGCGAGAGCTTGATGTTCTCGAAGACGAGCGGCTCCTTGTTCAGAACCGGAGTCGTACCATCACCGGCATACTCCCACGCGGCTACGTACGCGAAATCATTGTCATTGCGTAGCGCTTCGCCGTCGGACGTCTGGAATTCGGTGCGAAAATGACCGCCGGCCGACTCGTTGCGATGCAAGGCATCACGACACATCAACTCGCCCAATTCCATGAAGTCTGCCACGCGTCCGGCATACTCGAGCGTCTGATTGAGGTCGGCACCACTGCCGGGCACATTCACGTCCTTCCAGAACTCCTCGCGCAGTTTCGGAATCAGCTCCAGCGCCTTGGTCAGTCCGGCGGCGTCACGTGCCATGCCGCAGTACTCCCACATGATCTTGCCGAGCTCGCGATGGAACGAGGCGACCGTGCGCTTGCCCTTGATCGAGAGCAGGCGATTGGTGCGCGTCTGCACGTCAGCCACCGCTGCCTTCACCTCCGGCGCGTCTGCCGACACCGGTTCCAGCTTGTTTGACGCGAGATAATCGCCGATGGTGTTGGGAAGCACGAAGTACCCATCCGCCAACCCCTGCATCAACGCGCTCGCGCCAAGCCGGTTCGCGCCGTGATCCGAGAAGTTCGCTTCACCAGCCACATGCAGACCCGGGATGGTGCTCATGAGGTTGTAGTCCACCCAGAGACCACCCATGGTGTAGTGCACCGCGGGATAGATGCGCATGGGCACCTTGTACGGATTCTCATCCGTGATCCGCTCGTACATCTCGAACAGGTTGCCGTATCGCTCACGGATCTTGTCTTCGCCGAGCCGCTTGATGGCGTCGGCGAAGTCGAGATAGACACCGCGTCCGCCCGGACCGACGCCACGGCCTTCGTCGCATACTTCCTTGGCCGCGCGCGACGCGATGTCGCGCGGTGACAGGTTGCCGAAGCTGGGATACTTCCGCTCCAGGTAGTAGTCCCGATCCGACTCGGCGATGCTGCCAGGCGCCTTCGCGATGTCGTCCTTGCGCTTGGGCACCCACACACGACCATCGTTGCGCAGGGACTCGGACATCAGCGTCAACTTCGACTGGTGTTCACCGGCCACGGGAATGCACGTGGGATGAATCTGCGTGTAGCACGGATTGGCGAACGCCGCACCGCGCTTGTACGAACGCCAGATTGCCGTGGTGTTGCAGCCCTTCGCGTTGGTGGAGAGATAGAAGACGTTGCCGTAGCCGCCCGTGGCCAGCACGACCGCGTCGGCCAGGTGCGGTTCGATCTTCCCGGTGATCTCGTCGCGCACGACAATGCCGCGCGCCCGTCCGTTCACCACGATGAGATCGAGCATCTCCGCGCGAGGGT
>JBDUCM010000206.1:0-7946 GCA_040003455.1 bacterium | reverse complement strand
ACATCATGCGACGCGCGACCCACCGCGCGCTGCAGCGTCTCGAGCCAGAGCGAGCTGACGTCTCGAGGCGCCGGCGTCATTCAGTCGGACAAGTCTGCGTCGTCCGGAGCAGCGGCGTGCGTCGGCGTTGCATCCGCGGGCATGGGACGATGCTGCTCCACTGGCTTGACGAAGCGATTGGTTGCCTCGGCAGTATTGGCGATGCCGAGTTGTTCGAACAGGAAGGTGAACTTGGCGTCATAGGTGTTGGCCACCGCTGCCTTGACGTCAGCAGGTAGAGCCCAGAGCTGACGCTTGAACGGGCCAAGGGCCTTTTTCCGCGACTTGTAGAAGAACTGCTCATCCGAATCGGTCGCCTTGCGTTCATCCTTGGCACTCACTCGCAGCCACTCGTAGATCTCCGCCCGCAGCGTGTCGGGAATGTGGTCGTACAGCATGTTCTGGAAGTTCGTGGCGAGATGAATCTCGGCCGTTTCGCGCTTTGGAAAATTGTGGAACGCCGTATCCGGCAGTGTGGACGCGCCGTGTTGCACCGCCCCGGCCAGTCCGTAGTCGTCCCGCGCCACCTTGCCCAGCGTCTCCAACGTGTCCAGGTCCAGTTTTACATCAGCGATGGATCCATCGGCGAGGACCGTGCCACCGTGCGAGGTGCCACTCTGCACGCTGATCTTTGACAATCCCGTCATGCCCGCAGGCTTGGTGGCGTTGAACCCATCCATATAGGCGCGGAGTTCCTCCACCGTGGAATTTTCGGTACCGACTTCCCCGATCTCTCCTCCCACGGAGATCGTGACGCCGGCCGGTTCAACACGACGGACTTCCTTGAGGATGTCGATGCCAACTTCGTAGTTCAGCCGCTGCTGCTCGAGCAGCGTAGCCTTGGTCAGGTCAACGAGCGTGGACGTGTCGATGTCGATGTTATAGAAGCCCGAGCCTACGGCCTCGCGCACCAGCGCCTTCACGGCATCGACTTCCGGCACCGGATCCGCCGCGAACTTCTTGTGGTTGACCTGAAAGTGATCGCCCTGAATGAACAGCGGGCCACGAAACCCCTCACGCAGCGCAGCGGCGAGCATCACGGCGACGTACTCGGCCGGCCGCTGGTCCGTATAGGCAATCTCCGAGCGTGCAATCTCCAGGATGAAGGCGCCCGCCTTCATCCGGATGGCCGTGCGGAAGATGGCTCGCATGGTGTCGTACGAGGCGCCGCGAACATTGATGGCAGGCACCGTAAATCCATGCACCTCGCCCCGCCCGCGTGCCATGTAGAGCTCGTGGATGGACGCAGGACGTGTACCCACCGCTTGACCGAGCTCCCAAAGCAACCAGCGTGCGTACTCCTTCGCGGTGCCCTCACCAAACACCGCGGCGTTCGCCAACCCGTCCATGCGCTCGCTGGCAAGCACGGCTGGGCGCTGTACGGTGAGCGTACCGTCCGTGACGGAAACGGCATCGCCGAAGATGGCATTCAGGGCATCGAGTTCGTCCATGCGTTCCTCACAAAAGGGCAGGCGTCGGGATGACGGCTGAAGTTCGCGCAATCAAGTGAAGCTCGCGAGGCGCCGATGGGGTCGCAAGGGCACCACGCCTCGCCTCAGAGCACGCGCGTGGGGTCGGACTTGGGGAGCAGTTCCCACTCCTCGCGGGCCTGATCGGCATCTGCCCGTCCAAGCATGGCGTACGTAAACTGCTTCCCAAGCTCCACGCCCGGCTGGTCAAAGGCGTTCACGCCGTACATGTGTCCTGCATATGCCGTGGCCAGTTCCAGGAACATGAACAGCGCGCCAACGTGCCACGCGTCGACACGATCCAGCGTGAGCGTCATGTTGGGGCGCCCACGCCGCGCGAGGGCACCCGCAGTGGCGCGGCGCTCGATGTCCAGCAGTTCGCTCAGGTGGTGCCCACCGAGGTAAGCCAGCTCCGGGATGTCCGCGTGGAGCCTGGGAATCTGCACGTCTACCTCCCCGCTCTTTACGCTGATGAAGGTCACCGTCTTGTCGCCCGGCCCTTCCATGTACAGCTGGACCTTGCTGTGCTGGTCCGTTGCACCCAGTGCACCCATTGGCGTTGGGCCCACCCCGCCGTCACCAGCATTGCGGTGCTTGCCCAGGCTCTCGGCCCAGAGTTGCACGAACCAGTCGGCCATGTCGCGCAGGGCGTCGCTGTACGGCATGAGCACGTGAATGTGCCGCCCGTGCTTTGTGTCAGCGAGGTACTGCAGGGCGGCGTACGTGCCGGCAATGTTCTTTGACACGTCGCTCGACGCGCAACGATCGCGCATGTCCGCAGCACCGGCGAGCAGCGCGGTGGTATCAATTCCGACAAGGGCGGCGGGGAGCACGCCCACTGGCGTCAGGACGCTGAAGCGGCCGCCTACGTTGGCTGGAATGTCCAGCGCACGGACGTGCTGCGCGCGCGCAATTGTGCGGAGGGCCCCCTTTTCCGGATCGGTCACGAAAACGATCCGGTCCTTCGCCGCTTCGTCTCCGAGGGCCTCGGCGAGACGCGCGCGAATGATCAGGTATTGCGCCATTGTCTCTGCGGTGCCGCCAGACTTGGACGTGACCACGAACAGGCTCTTCACGAGGTCGAGTCGCGCGAGCAGCGCGGAGATGTTGGCGGGATCGACGTTGTCGAGGACGTGCAGGCGTGGATCGCCCTGGCGCGCCGCGGCATCCAGGAGGTTCCACTGCGGCGCGCGCAACGCGGTCCGCAGCGCAATGGGACCGAGGGCCGATCCACCAATCCCCAGCACCACGATGTCAGTGGGATAGTCCCCGCGGGCGCGGCGGCTGGCAACGAACTCCAGCGTCTGTTGATGCAGCGCCTGGTTGTCTGGCAGGTCGATGAACCCCAGCGTGCCCGCCGCGTGCTGGCTGGTCACCGCGTCGTGCGCCGCCGTGAACGCGGCGGCCGCCTCGCTCCATTCGGCGGACGAAATTGCGCCGTCGATCGGGGGTGCCATCATGTTCGTGTAGTCGAGGCCAATCGTCATGTCGGATGCTCGTCGTCAGCGGGTTACGCTCAATTTACTGCGGCGCCAAGACTGAACACTGTCTGGCACGTCGCCATCCCGGACGCGTCCGGTAGATGCGTCAGACGGTGATGGTCAGGCCATCGAATGCCGGGGAAACGCCGGCTGGCAGCTCCGCCTCGAGATCCGCATGGAAATTGTCATGCGTAAGGTGCGTGAGGTATGTCCGATCGGCCCCGATGGCTTCGGCGACTTTCAGCGCTTCAGGAAGGCTCAAATGCGACGGGTGAGGGGTCCGGAATAGCGCGTTGATCACCAGCACCCTCGCCCCTCGCAGCAGGGCCAGCGCGTCGTCGGGAATGGACTTGGCGTCGGTAACGTATGCCAATGGACCAATACGGTACGCGAACACGGTAATAGGCCCGTGAGGCACCGGCACCGCCGTCACGTTCACGTCCGCGATGCGAATGGTCTCTCCCGATGCCAGCGGCATCGCGCGGCCCTGCGGCTTGGAGGTGCCGGGCAGCGGGCGAATGTTGTCGTCGAAGATGTAGTTGAACTTCTGCGCGATGCCGTGGAGCGTTTCGGCCGAGCCATACATGGGGAGATGGACATCGCCCCGCGCAGTGATGGCACGGAGATCGTCGATACCGTGCGTGTGATCGGCGTGGCCGTGCGTAAAGAGCACGGCGTCCACACGATCGATGCCCGCCTGGATGAGTTGAAGACGGAGCTCGGGCGGCGTATCGATAAGGATCACGGCACCGCTGTCCGTTTCCACTGCCGCGCCAACGCGCGTGCGCCGGTCGCGTGGATCGCGCGAATGACAGACCTCGCAGTCGCATGCCAGTTGCGGCACGCCGAAGCTGGTGCCGGTGCCGAGGAATGTCAGCTTCACGAGCTACGCGTCCAGGTCCGCGACCGGGCGCGTCATACCGTCTCGACCTTCATGAGGTTGGTCGTCCCCGGTACGTCGAATGGCACACCGGCCGTGACCACCACGCGGTCCCCTTCGCGCGCGAGGCCGCGGGTGCGCACCGCGTCGAGCGCCAGTTTCACCATGTCCCAATAGGTGTCGCAGTGATCGACGAGACACGGGATGACGCCCCACACGAGTGCGAGCTGCCGGTAGGTGCGCTCCTGATCGGTGAGGACGAGGATGGGCACGCCGGGCCGGTGTGACGCCACGATGCGCGCCGAGAAGCCGCTCTTGGTGAAGACGATGAGGGCGGGCGCACCGAGACTCCCCACGGCTGAGGTGGCGGCTGCGGCGATGGCGTGTTCGGTGGAAACGGCAGTTTCGGGATTCACGCGTCGCTCGTCGCTGCGCGCGGCGCGCGGATGCTTCTCCACTTCGGTGATGATGCGCGTCATGGCTTCCACGGCCAGCCGCGGATACTGTCCTGCCGCAGTCTCCGCCGACAGCATGACGGCGTCGGTGCCATCCAGGATGGCGTTGGCGACATCGCTCGCCTCGGCGCGCGTGGGTCGCGGATGCGTGATCATGGACTCGAGCATCTGCGTGGCCGTGATGACCGGCCGGCCAAGCTTGTTGCACAACGTGATGATGCGCTTTTGCGCAATGGGGACTTCCTCGAACGGTAGTTCGACGCCGAGATCGCCGCGGGCAACCATGACGGCATCTGACGCGCGGACGATGCTCTCGATGTTCTCGAGCGCGGAGTCCTTCTCGATCTTCGCCACGACGAGCATGTCGCGCGGAATCTTTTCGCGCAGTTCCATGATGTCTTCGGCCCGTCGAACGAAACTCAACGCAAGGTATTCCAGCTGGTGCTCAACGGCAAATGCGACGTCGGCCCAGTCCTTCTCGGTGATGGAGGGCGCGCTCACCGCCACACCGGGCAGGTTGATGCCCTTGTGGCTCTTGATCTTTCCACCGTGCAACACGCGTGCAGTCACGGTGTGTTCGGTGACATCGAGCGTAACGAGTTCGATGAGGCCGTCATCCACGAGGATGCGGTCTCCGACCTTCACATCCTCGCAGAGATTCTCGTACGTGGTGGGAAACTGGTTCGGTCCGGCGTCTTCTCCCGCGACGAGCACAATGTCTTCGCCGTCGTTGACGGTCCGTGGTTCCGACATGTCGCCAATGCGGATGCGGGGGCCTTGGAGATCGCCGAGGATGGCAACCGGTCGTCCGAGCTCCTTGGCCGTAGCGCGAACGAGGGCGACCGTGGCCGCGTGCTGCTCGTGTGTACCGTGCGAGAAGTTCAGGCGAGCGACACTCAGCCCCGCTTCCATAAGGCCACGCAAGGTTTCGCGCGTGTTGGTGGAAGGGCCGAGCGTGCAGACGATCTTGGTTCGCGGGAAGGACACTTTATTCGTTAGAGAGACGAGTGGTCCGACAAGGTGTGCGTCCGCGCGGGCGGAGCGACAACGTGATGCTTGCGATGCAACAAGGGCGCGCGTGATCAACCGGATCACGACGCGCCCCGGTGCAGCTATCCGTTCAACTGTCCTTTCTTGCGTTCCAGGCCGGCGGTGAGTGAATCGAAGCTCTTTTGGAAACTCGCCAGCCCTTCGGCAAGGAGTTTGTTGGTCACCTCGGTCATGTCGATGCCGACCTTGGCCAGGTCGTCGATGGCACGTTGCGCCCCGGCGAAGTCCGCATCCACGGTCCGTGTCGTCTCGCCATGATCACGAAACGCATCGATGGTGGCAGGCGGCATGGTGTTGACAGTGTCCGGACCGATGAGCTGCTCGACGTACAACACATCGCGATATGCGGGATTCTTCGAGCTCGTGCTGGCCCATAGCGGTCGTTGCGTGCGCGCGCCAACGGCACTCAACGCCGCCCATCGCGGGGTACTGAACTGCTCGAGAAAAAGCTTGTAGGCCAATTGTGCGTTGGCCACGGCCGCCTTGCCGCGAAGCGATTGCACGTTCGCCTGCTCGACGCCCGACTTCGCCTCGGCAAGCGCGTTGAGCCGCTTGTCGATCTCGGTATCCACGCGACTCACAAAAAACGACGCGACCGAGGCAATACGATCAATCGGCTTGCCCGCTTTCATCCGATCTTCGAGGCCGGCGATGTAGGCCTCGATTACGCGAGCGTGCGCTGGAATAGCGAACAGCAGGGTGATGTTGACGTTGATGCCGGCCCCGATGAGCGTGCGCACGGCGATGCTGCCTTCTTCCGTACCGGGCACCTTGATCATCACGTTCGGGCGATTGACCATGGCCCAGAGCCGCTGCGCCTCGGCGATGGTTTCCTTCGCGCTGTTGGCGGACCCTGGCGAGACCTCGATGGAGACATAGCCGTCGCCGCCGTTGGTGGACTCGTAGACCGGCATGAAGATGTCGCAGGCGTCGCGGACGTCGGACGTCTCGACCAGCTCGAACAACTCCATGGCGGAGCTGGCGGATGGCGCACCCTTGAGTTGGTCATCGTAGGCGGTACCTTCGGCGAGCGCCTTCTCGAAGATCGTCGGATTGGACGTCATGCCGGTGAGCGCATCGTTCTGGATGCGGCGCGCGAGATCGCCGTTGCGCAGGATCGCGCGGTCGATGAAGTCAAGCCATATGGACTGGCCGGCGCCGTGCAAGCGCTGGAGGCGGTTTTCGGACATCAGAAGAGCTCGTTCTCGGCGTGACGGACAGGCAGCGGGCGAACATCGCAAGATACAGCGGGTGAGGCGCATCGGCAGGGCTGTCGGCGGTAGCCGTGCCCAGTCACGCCTGGTTCGTGCACGAAGGGCGGAAACGCATCTGCGCTCCCGCCCTTCAGCCGTTGGAGTAACCAGGCAACGACTACTTGCCTGTGTACAGGATGCGGTAGATGCGGCCACCGAGATCGTCGGCGACGTACAGAGAGCCGTCCGGCCCGAAGGCGAGGCCGGTGGGGCGATGTCCCTTGGCGCCCGCCGCTGGATTGGCCGGCTGGAATCCCGCAGCAAATACTTCGTATTCGCTGACTGCCCTGCCGTTCGTCATCGGCTGGAACACCACGTTGAACCCGCCCTGCGGCAAGGGCGCGCGATTCCATGAACCGTGGAACGCGATGAACGCGCCGTTCCTGTACGCGGCCGGAAACATCGAGCCGGAGGAGAATGCCAGACCATTTGGCGCCCAATGGCCCGGGAACGATGCGACGTCACCCTTGTAGTTGGCGCAACGGCCTACCGTCTTGCCATCGCCGCCAAATTCGGGAGCCAGCACCTTTTTGCCGATCTGCCGGTCGTAGTAACAGTACGGCCATCCGAAGTCATCGCCCTTGGTCACATGAAAGAGCTCTTCGGCTGGCGTCTCCGCACTCTTGGCCTCGTCGAACAACTTCGGCCAGTTTTGTGCGAGCTGATCGCGACCATGCTGTGTGACGTACAGCGTGCGGTCCGCGGGATTGATGGCCATCCCAACGGCATTCCGGATACCTGTGCCGAAATGCATGCCGTCCGACGCCGTTTGGTTGGCCCTGTCGGTCTTGAACGACCAGATGCCCGCTCGCGATTCGCGTTCGACGCATGGATCGATGCCCTTCACCCCAAGCTGCCGGTCCTTTTCCTGGCAGCTGTTGGTTCGTGAGCCGATGTTCAGGTACAGCGTTCCGTCAGCGCCGATGACGAATGTCTTGGCAGAATGTCCACCGCCAGGCAAGCCGCCGATGAAAGTCTCGCCAGGGCCGCCGGCTACGAGCGAACCGTCCTTGTACGGGTACCGCATCACCGCAGTAGTCGCATCTGAATAGAGGTACCCGTTGTGGAGCGCGACCTCGGACGAATGGATGGCGAGCGCCCATGAAGACACGGTGTCCGCCTTGCCGTCCCCGTCGCGGTCGCGAAGTACCATGACACCCACGCCCATCGAGGACACGATCAAGTCCCCGTTGGGCATGGCGATCATGTGTCGAGGCTGCTGCAGGCTGTCAGCAAAGACGAGAGCGCAGAAACCCTTCGGGAGGGTGAGCCCGGCGTTATCAGCGGCGCAGGCGGGCTTGGCGCGCGATCGCGGCCTT